>QWQG01000049.1 GCA_003670925.1 Planctomycetota bacterium
AAGGCCTTCAGCCTCGCAGAAGTCATACATTGTCAATGGGTTTCTCAGCTTCGCGTCGGGTGAACGCATGCAGAAATCGATTGATGGTGGATCCGCTGGCGAGCGGTTCATCTTCACAACGCGGATCTTTGCCGACAATGGATTTAAAGGGCGGATCGTTTCGCAGCAACTGAGCATCGTTGCCATCCGGATAGCCGGCCAGAATCTGATAGACCTGTTGTGTGAGGATGTCTTCGGCGGAATGGGTGAGTGCTTTTTCGGATCGCGGATCGGGCATCCGTCCAGCGGCTTCGGCGAGTATGCCGAGTTTGAGATCGAGTTCGCGAATCGGGAGCAACCCGGCATCGCTAACGACTTGCCCGCCATCAAAAGTCATCGTGACCTGCTGCCGACCGACTTCAAAAAACTCCAATTGTTCAGTCCACTCTGTCGCAGACATTCAAACGCCTCTCGTGCGAACTAAGTGATGATTCTACAACCACTTATACGCACGCGGAGGTCTTTCTGTTTGGGACGTGGTGCGCAATGCAGACTAGGGGCGGGGAGAAATCAACAGACTGACCAGTACGACTGAAAAGACGCCAATCAGCATCAGGGCGGAGAAAGTTGTGCCGATCACGGACATCGTGCGAGGACGTCTGGGAGTCAGAAAACCACTGAGGCACAAAATCAAAGCCACGACATTCAGCAACGCCGCACTGGCAGCGACAACAAGCAACCGGGTTAACGCCGGTGCGTTGGTCTGGAGCGCTTCCAGTTCCTGCTGCGACGACGGCAGTTGCTGCAACTTGTAAAACAAGACACCATAAAGTCCGGCAGCGACCAGCGCGAACCCGATCCCGGCCCAGCTTACAATGTTCACTGTCCCCAGCACTTCTGGCGTGAGAGGGTTAATATCGGAAACAAGTTCTGTGGACACGTAAAACTTTCAAGGAATCATCGCCCGGATGCCCGTAAGAAAGACCAAGGCGCTCGCCAAGACGCCGACGAAGAACGAGAGAAAGAAACCGATCACTGCCAGTGAACGCGGCTGCTGTCTCAAACCATAATACAAGCAAGTGAACAACGCCGCCGCCGTCAGCAGCAGACTGGTCCCAAGGATGATCACGATCAACCACGCCTCCACCGAATCCGGCGTCAATCTTTGCGCTTGATTGTTTGTCACCAGATAGTACATCAGCAAAATCCAAGTGGCATGTCCCAAAAGTTGTAACACGCTAAGAATAAATCCGACAAACCCCGAACGGTTGCTCATCAGCAACCGAATTGTTTCCCGCAGGGGAACAGCATCGTCAGAATTTGAGTCAGCAATGGCAGCCGTTTTTCTTGGTGCTACGTAGCGGGATCTACGCGCTGATTTGATTTTCTTACCGGAATTACGCGCCACAGTGTATGAAATCCAATTGAGTCAAGGTTTTCCACAAGCCAGTGGCGTTTCTGTGATTCGGCATCGGCTGAATACCACTTTTGAACAATCTTTGTAGATTATGGTGCATCTGTACGCGATTCCACAACCTCCGAGAAACCTCACGATGATTCAAACAGTAAATTCCGTTCCATCGAGATACCATACGGTCACGCCTTATCTGCTCATCAATGGTGCCAGTGACGCGATCGCATTTTACATTCGAGTCTTCGGGGCTGAGGAAATTACGCGGCTGACGGCACCAGACGGACGCATTGGACATGCGGAAATCCGCGTCGGCACCTCGACAATTATGATCGCGGATGAACATCCAGAAATGGACTTCCTCGGCCCAAAATCACGTGGCGGGACGACCGTAAGTCTGCTGATTTACGTTGATCATGCCGATCATGTGTTCCGTGAGGCCCTAGATGCTGGTGCCACAGAACTGCGACCACTCTGCGACCAATTCTATGGCGACCGCAGCGGCAGCGTGACTGACCCATGGGGCCATGTCTGGTCCATTGCAACTCACCTAGAAGACATCAGCCCGGCGGAACTGAGACAACGATTTGAAGAACTCTATGCCGACTGATGTCGTTCATTTGACCAGTCAATCCGTTCTCTGCGACGTCTCATTTATGGCCTAACAATCGTAACCACGACAATTCACGATAATCATGGGGCGGATGCGGTTAATGCGTAGACTGCGGGTTACTTGAGGGCGGCAATGATTTGCACCCCCTGTGTAAATTTTTCGGCTAGAAACAACGCAGGAGGTCTTGGACGGTCTCGCCATGACGATCGCATCTAGGATATCGTTCGACACGTCAAATCAGAAAGATGCGAAAAATTCTGATCGCGAGGATATTTTGCGGTGTTTCATGAAGTCGTTCAGAAGAGTTTTGGAGCTGTGTCCATGGTGGGTTCTGTGCGGCTAGTTTTGGCGTTTCACAATCACCAACCTGTCGGCAACTTTGACGGTGTTTTTGAACAGGCTTATCGCGACAGCTATCAGCCGTTTCTGGATGTGCTGCAAGACTATCCTGAGATTCCATTTGGGCTACATACATCGGGAAGTCTGCTAGAGTGGCTTGAAGTCCGCCATCCGGAGTACATCGACCGCGTGCGGACGATGGTCGCATCGTCTCAGGTGGAAATCATAAGTGGCGCGTTTTATGAACCCATTCTTTCGAACATTCCACGCCGAGACCGCATTGGTCAGATTCAACGATTTTCAGCGCATCTGAATCAATTGTTCCGGACCTCTGTACGAGGACTGTGGCTGCCTGAACGTGTGTGGGAGCAATCTTTTGCGGGAGACATCGCGGCTGCGGGCCTGCAATACACAATGGTCGATGACTATCACTTTCGCTGTGCAGGAATTCCGCAGCATGAACTGATGGGTTATTACGCGACAGAAGATGAAGGTCGCATTCTCTTCATGTTCCCAGACAGTGAACGGTTGCGGTATCTGATCCCATTTGCAGAGCCCGAAGAGAGCATCGCTTATCTGCAAGAAATCGCGGCAAAGTACGACAACCCGGTAATCGTATTTGGTGATGATGGCGAAAAATTTGGCTCCTGGCCGGAAACGCATCAGCACGTTTACGAAGACGGTTGGCTGCGCAGATTTCTTGACCTGCTGCGGGCAAACGAGTCGTGGCTTCAAGTCACGACACCATCCGGAGTGCTGGACCAAGTCGCGCCGATTGGTCGCACTTATCTGCCTGATGCAAGCTATCGCGAAATGACGGAATGGGTGCTTCCTCCGGCGGCGCAGAAGGAATTTGTGAGTCTCACGCGGCTGCATCCGGAAAATGAAGAATGGCAACGGTTGGTGCGATTTACGCGCGGCGGCTATTGGAGAAATTTCCGGACACGGTATCCGGAGAGCAACGAAATGTATGCCCGCATGATCGACATCAGCAACCGGCTTGTCATCTTGCAAAGTGAGGCAAACCTGTCGGAGGATCATCGTGAAATACTGGAAGATGCGCTGACACATCTGTATCGTAGTCAGTGCAATTGCCCGTACTGGCACGGAGCTTTCGGTGGCTTGTATTTGCCACACTTGCGGAACGCAGTGTACAAAGAATTAATTCAGGCCGAAGTCCTGATGGATCAGGTGACGCGCAAAACAGGCCCTTGGGTCGATGTTGCTGTCGGCGATTTTAATTTAGACGCACGCCAAGAAGTGAAACTCAGTAACCATCGCATGGTGGCCTTGCTGTCGCCAGCGTTGGGAGGGCATCTTTACGAACTGGATCTCAAGGTCAGCGAAGTCAACATTTTGGCGACGCTAAATCGCCGCCCTGAACCCTATCACCAGCGGATCATCGATTTTGCAAATAACGTTGTTTCGAATGACGATGCGGATCTGGCGGCAGTCTCAAAAGAGGTCAAGTTCCGTCAACCCAACTTGCATCAGAAAATTAGCTACGACAAGTGGCCGCGTAAAAGTCTGGTCGATTTGTTTCTGCAGCCCGGAGCGACGCTGGACGAGTTGCGACGTGGTGCCGCTGTAATCGGCGATTTTGCAACAGCCGCCTATGATGCCAGTATCCGCAAAGGCGAGCAGAAGATCGCAGTGGAAATGCGACGCAAGGGGCATGTAAGTGATCTGAACGGCGAAGTTCGTAAAATTGTGGTGCTGTCGTCTGATCGTCCAAACGAACTGCTCGTGCAGTATCACGTGATCGGTTTTCCACAGAATGTACCATTGCATTTTGCCGTCGAACTAAATTTTGCTGCCATGCCGGGTGGGAACGACGATCGGTACTTTTACGATGCGTCAGGTCAACGCTTGGGGACTCTGGATGCACTCTTGGATCGGCGTGACACAGATCGCATCAGTCTTGTGGACGAATGGCTCGGCCTAGACGTTTCTTTAGAACTTTCGCAAGCGGGTGGGATCTGGACGATGCCGCTGGAAACCATCAGCCAGTCGGAAGGTGGTTTCGAAGCGGTGCATCAAAGTGTCTGCGTTTTGCCTCACTGGGAATTTGTGATGCCCGCGCAAGGAGCATGGATCGTTGATCTCCGCATCGTCTTTGATAGCAGCATCGCTGCCGCCCGCAAGTTAGCCGCAACCGCTCCACGCAGGAGCGGTGCCCCTGTCAACGTCGGGCCCGGCGGAACGGAAGACGCGCTTGAATAAGGTCGATTAGCCCGACACACTGAACAAATTAATAACTGCTCCCTGTTGGTGGCCAACGGCAATTAAATATCGACCGTCGAGCGACAACTCGAAATCGTGTACATGCATGGGAGCAACATCCTGAGTTAACAGTTTTCCATCTGCCATGTTCCAGACACTGACAAAGCCACCGTTATCACCACCGGCAGCGACAAGGTATGCATCTTGCGGTCCAAATTGCAAAGATTCCACAAGTCCCTTATGCTTACTATCTTCAATTTCCAAGCGACGGGTTCCGGTCTGCCAATCGAAGACTTCGATGCGTGATGCACCTTCTAGGTGGTCGATGTTGCCGACCTTGCCCATGCCGCCGACCGCCAGTTGACTGGAATCGTTTGAGAAAGCCAACGAGCGAATGCCACCGATCGAATGGCGGCGAGCCGTCGGGTCCCATGTGTACATGACCGGTGTCTGAATTGTAGCGGCCACTTGTCCATTACTCGCGTCCCGCACGAGTACGCGCCCCGTGCGATCCCCGGTCGCCAGCCATTTGCCGTCCACCGAGTATGCCACGGCATACAGCATTGAAGGAAACCCCTGCGGTGTCTGTGCTTCGTAGTCACCCCATGTGGCCAGACACGCGCCTGTCACCGCGTCCCAAAGTTTTGTCTGCATGTCATCCGCCACACTGGCGATCCGAGTTTGATCGGGGCTGACCGCCAACATCCGGATCCATCGCGCATGTGCATCTGAGCTACGGCGAATGATCTCGCCACTTTCAGCATTCCACCAAATCAATGAGCAATCATAACCTCCAGAGACTAGGGTCTCACCACAGCGAACCAAACCCATGACGTAACTTGTGTGTCCGTTCACTCCCACTGCCGCGGGTTCAATTTTTTCAGCCGACAGATTCGCGCGGAGAATTGAAAAGTCCGAGAGCCCTGTATAAATCAACGACTTGTCGGATGCGGTCGCCAGACAGAAGCCGATCCCAGGTAGCGGGAATGTCTTCAATACCGTGACCTTATTCGGTAACGTGACCGCTATCAGGGCTGCAGACGGAGGCTCGGTGCTGCCCGGGGTGTTGTTTTCGTCCATTGGTAATTCCTATAAGATCGTCGTTGGCCTGCATCCGAAATTCTCAGTTGAAGCCACTAGGTCAACACATCCAAAATTGGCTTCGACCCAAAATCGGCCAAGGGCACAGGCCTCGCCCCAACGGTGTATTCATGCTTGTGGTCGATACCTAACGCTGCCAAGATTGTGGCGAATAAGTCTGCGGCCGACGCCTCGCCCTCGACGACCGTATGGCCTTCTGGATCAGTCTTACCATACGCCACACCTCCCCGGATCCCAAGTCCCGACAAGCTACAACTCCACGCACTTGCAAAGTGATCACGTCCAAGGCTAGAGTTGATCTGGGGTGTTCTTCCAAATTCACCAAGCGTGATCACCAACGTATTTTTGAGCAGGCCACGTTGTTCAAGGTCATCCAGAAGGACAGACATGGAATGATCCAGATCCGCGCACAATTCTTGATGTGTTTCGAAGTTTTGGCCATGACTGTCCCACCACGCGCGGGCCACTTTCACAAAAGGTACACCAGCTTCGATCAGACGCCGCGCGATCAGGCACTGATGGCCGAACTGCGTCGGACCGTAACGAGCCTGCACCTCGGCTGGTTCCTGCGTAATGTCAAATAGTTCTGCACTCGCCATCAATCCCTGAACTCGTTGATATGCTGAATTCTGGCTGTCTACAGTCTGACTTCTGCGTGACGCGGCAAAGCGTCTTCCCAATGCCTCACGCAATCCAGCTCGCGCATGATGATCAATCTCCGCAACGGCATCAAGCCGCGCAATATTCAGCGGGATCATACTTTCAGATAGGAACATCGGAGCATACCGGGCACCTAAAAAACCACTTGTGCCTTTGCGACGGCCTTCGGTGGACGTGTAAAGCGACACATAATCCGGCACCTTGCTTTCAAGTCGTCCCAGTTCTCGGGCAACCACAGCGCCAAGGTCCGGGTAGAGGATGCCGGGGTCCTTCAACCGGCCCGTTTCAACCAGATCTGCGCCACCTCCATGATCGGCGATCTTTGTGTTTAGAGATCGGATAATTGCCGTATGATGCATCCGTTGAGATAGTTCGGGAAGCAGTTCGCTGATGTGAACTCCAGTGGCGTTCGTCTGAATGGCACGAAATGGACCGCCGGTCTTTGCGCCAGGCTTGGGGTCCCACGTTTCAAACTGACTGGCTCCTCCAGCCAGCCATAACAGGATGACTCGCTTGTCTTGGTTCCGAAGTTCGCTAGCAACCTCTTCGGATCGCAACGCATGAATCTGTCCCATGTCGGATGCAAAACATCCAGCGACCGTAACGGCCCCGGCAGCACGGACCGCTCCCTCTGAAAGAAAGCCGCGGCGAGATACCGCATGATGAGCAGGAATGCAGGTGCCGAATGAGCGAACGTGGGACATGAAACGAACCTTTTCAGCCGCGTGACCGATAAAATTGAGCGGAGTTGAATTTACAAAAATTCAGGAAGGCACTGTACTCTTCGGAATTCAGCTCCGGAACACGGAAGAAATCCGCTGCCTCAAAGCTAATGATTAAATCGGAATTCAGGTCCTGCGAGCAACGCCCAAAGGAGTTGTTTTCGAGATTCGTCTTTCTTGTCCGGGACGTGGTCTAACCATGCTGTCGCTGCGGCAAGTTCGTCGGGGTGTGGTACACGATTTAAAACGGCTAGCCAGAGCATTTCAATTGCCTGTGCCTGAACTTCAATCTTCTTGAGTTGCCCCAATAGCCGATCGTCAGAATCTCGAAGAAGCTCATCCTGGACCCTTCCGTTGTTACTGAAGAACAGGGCCTCATCGACGGCAACCTGAAAATATTCTCCCGGTTGCTCGAACTCACGTACCCAACCATTCGCCAGGTTCTCAAGGTCGGTTCGTTGTTTCATCCATTCTTCGGTGTTCTCAATTGCCGACCATTGTTCCGCGCTGCGAATCACGACATGCAGCGAAGCTGCCAGTTGCCGGGGCGTCAGAGGACGCGTTTGAGCCAACGCAAAAGTGCTAGCGGACGGTGGTTCTGATCCGGATGTCCATCTACTCGATCGCCCATAGGCTTCGCTCAATACAATTCCCTGGATCAATCGTCGCAGATCGTACCCATGTGAGACCATGTCGGCGGTGAGCCATTCCAACAGCTGCGGGTGGCTCGGCACATTTCCGCTGTGCATTTGATCGGGAGGATTGACCATTCCAGTTCCCAGCAAGCGAGCCCAGACGCGATTGATGATGTTTTTTGCAAAAAAATGATCTTTCGTGTCGTGTAACGCCAGCGTCACCAGTTCATCGCGTGGACGAAATTCCGGCACAAAAACTTCTGCTTCTGCATCGTCTTGTTCCAGCTTCCTCACGCGCTCATCAAGCAGTTTTCGTTCTTCATCCGTCAACTGAGGCGTTCGATCAGCGATCACTTCGCCGCTCAAAAACATGAATGCCGCTGTTTTGGTTTCGCCAGCCATGTTTGCAAACTTCACCTCACCGAACGGGCGTTCGGCAACGGAACTGGTCTTTCGTGTCTGATACGTTCGCTGAAAGAATGCCTGCATGCCATAGAAATGGTCCTGCTTCCAATGAGGAACCAACGGATGATCATGACATTTGGCGCAGCTGATGTTCACGCCAAAAAACAAAATCGCAGTATCATTTGTCAGGTCATCGAGTTGCCGTACGCGACTCTTCAGAAACTGTCCGGCCCCCTTCTCCGGACCATCCAATTCCGCAGCTGTCATGATTTCACGAAACACCGTGTCCCAAGAACGCCGATCTTGCCCCGCAGTCAGCAGATAATTGCGGAAATCATCATTGTACGGATGGTTAGGTAGAAGTGTTTCATCCAGCCAGTTGCGTTGATGAAAATCGAAATCTGCTGATTGCATCAGGCGATCCACAAGCAGGCGACGACGATCGGATGCCGGTTGACTTATAAACCAGTCGCGTTCCACTGGTGTGGGCACACGTCCGCCAAGGTCCAGAGTTGTGCGCCGCAGCAGCGTCAAATCATCTGCAAGCTCAACTGCTGCGACTTCGGAAGCCACAAGTTGCTGATGCACGTAATGGTTGATGGCAATCGTGATTTCAGTGTTGGCTGGTAGTAGATCTTCGGCAGAGCCAAGATTGCTTCCGCACAACACAACCACCATGCAATGACATCGACAGAAAATCCCCGTGTTCGACGGCATGAGTAAGATTTCGGAGTTTGAAGGATGGATTTGCGAAGGTGGGCAGGGAACCAACAGAGACCGAAGCGCTGGCAGCCATTCGGCCCACCATCGATTGACTCAAAATAGCAGGCGTCAGACACTAGAACAATGAATGATCCCTCTCATCTGCCCGATGAAACAGATCTAACGCAGGGTCTATTCGCCCGCGTTGCGCCCGAGGGCGATGTCGAAGTCATTCATCGCAGGGACCGTCATGGCCACAGCGGTGAAACCGTAGGCCATGCAGATCCAGAAGCAGACACCCAGATTACCTCCTAGGAGGAAATCGGTGATCGCGTAGAACGTCAAAAATGGAAGCATCACCGATGCCAGAGTCAGAGCACCCGATGGGTTTCGATGTGTCAGTGACGAATACAGCCCGAGGCTTCCAAATCCGATAAACAGGATGAAACTCTGGAGTTGAATCGCGAAGGAAGACCGCGCTTCTACCAACAACAGCATAAAGATAAATATCCCGATGAACAAGAAGAACATAGTGCCTAAACTGTTGGCGATCGCTGTTCGAGAATTCTGGTAGGTCAAACCGGCATGGATGCCAAGTGTCACCGCAAAAATATTCAACACCAGAAAAGCAATACTGAGATAGAGTACGTTTTCAAGCGTAAGTGTGGGCACGCTGCCCAGCAGGGCCATCCCCATGATCATCACTAACGGCATCAGCAGCATTTCGCGGGCATTCCACAGGGCGCCGCCAATTTTCCCAAGGATAAATTCGTGAGGGCGCAAGTCGGTGACCAGCAAAATTTCGAGCGTTCCGCCGTCGCGTTCATTGGTAATCGAAGTCACGGCCTGTGCGTTTGTCAGCAGGAGACTTAAAATCCCAATCCCCAGAAACGCAAAAGCAGGCGCCGTCACCATTCCAAGGATGAGGCTGTTGTCTCGAGACGACGTGAGAATCGCAGAACTAGCAATCAACAATCCAAGTGTCACATAGGCAAGTTTGATCCAAATCATCCGACGTCCATACGCACGCGTTTTCATCTCACGCCAAATAATCGGACTGTCCCATACGTTGCGATGGACACGGCCTATTGGTGAAATGTTGATCCCTAAAACCTCACTGTCTGCAGCATGCAAACCGCCCTCTACCTTCGCGGTCATGGGGATTGATTCTGCCACGGACTGATGAAATTCTCGCGACGGATTCCAGCGGCGCAATCGGGTAATCGTGAGGATTGACAGGATCAACGACACGACGAGCAGTGTGCCGACTGTTGGCAAAGCCGACACGAAAACGGGGCCCAGTTCGCGTGGACTTGACGGGGCCAACACATCAATCATTCCAGCATAAGGCGACGCCAACGCGAACGACGGATTGGCAAAGGCTCCCAAGCCGTGCGCAACCAACACGAATAAAACGATTCCCAGCACGCTGATCGCGAGTGTCTGAAATGTCTTTTCACGCCAGAATGCCACGAAGCAACCCCAGCAACCCGCCGCCAATGCTGCAGCCCCAACGACGGCCTCAGCCCACAGAATTTGAGACCAAGTGATTCCGCCCAAAAGTTTGAGAAAGCAAAATACGGGCAGTGAGGTCGTCAACAGGACACCGACAATCAACAGACTCGCAAACAGCTTCCCCACCGCCAACTCATGATTCCGCAGGTCCGTCATTAAAAGCAAAATCAGTGTCTTGCGGTCTTTTTCCTGAGCGATGTTCGAAGCTGTAAACACCGTCGCAAAGAACATCCCCAGCGTCAGTTGCAAGAGAGCAAATACGTTAAAAGTCATTGCACTAAATGAAGCAACATCACCCGCAAAGAGGACATCCTGAAAACCAATCGTCGCTTGGCGGATACTGTAAAACAGGATCAACAAACCGGCAACAAATCCGGAACGCATCAGATAATGACTCAACCTGCGGGGCGCGGTCAACACTTCTCGCACAAAAATAGGACCGGCAATCACTCAATTGCTCCGTGATTCTTTTTGACTTTGCCACATAGGAACCACTGCACCCTGAGTATGGCACGCCTGAGAAACCATCTACACACTGCCCGTACTTCAACAAATCCTAACGTTTTCGTCCCCGACTTTCTTGGAGGAACAAACTCTCTATCTCCAGATGCGAGTCGGGGAATGATTCCCACAAACTTTTGAGGGGATAATCGTCAGCCTCCACAGTATCGTTGTTCTGATGCACAGCCTTCCAATATCGCGTGGTAAGGAGTGCTTCTTCGCGATACATGGAATTATCGTTGAAGAACTTTGGATATTTGGCGGATGCTTCAACCCAACGATCCATTGATATCTCTAGCAATCTCTGAGCTTCTGAAATCTGAGTCGTTCCGTCGGGTAAAACGATGTTGTCGCCAGCTTCCGCATAGGCCTTTTTGGCATCAAAGAAGGCCTTGTGAGCTGCAATTGTGACTGGGTCGCCTTCGATTTCTGCAAAGTCACGCCAGTACCGAAAGTGAACCATATCGACGCTGCCGTTCCAGACACTTCGTTGCGTCCCGATGTCGATTCCATTGGCCTTGGCCATCGTTTCAAGTTCAGCCTCTGAACTGTTGAGCATGTACTTATGATTATCACGGCCGAGGAATTGGTATTTTCCGTAGCCGATCATCCACTCACCGTAAGCCTGTTTCCAGATTGCACCAGTGAAGGCTCCTGCATTTTCTGAAGCCCCATTACCAGACTCAATAGGCACCTTCAGGGATGCCGACGTGCTGTAATTACCGGAAAACTTGCCTTCTTTCGTCAAGGCTTCGGCATAATTCAAGAGTGCTTTAACAGGCCCTTGACGGAAGAACACATGCGTCATCCCCTTCACTTCCACAAGTCCGTCATTGTCATCCTTGACGTTCGCATCTTCAAAATGCCTGCGAGCGACCAGATAGCTGTCAATGCCTTCCTTATTGATTTCGACATCCGGACCGTTGACCCCTGTGACTTTATCTTTGTATTTAACATCCGGATCATTTAGGAAGAATTCACGAAAGAATCTCTTCTCGTCAGAAATCCCCATCTTCTTGTCAATCATTTCACCCACATTATGTTCCAGAATTGGAACGGTCTCATTGCGGGATGTACCGCGTTGTAAAAACTTAATGCCTTCCTTGACCCAGTAAAAGCGGTCATCAACTTTGTCCCATTCGCGCGACACATTATACGCAAGATTCCAACCCTGAAATTTCCAGATCTGGACATAGTGTGGTTGTAGCAGAATAATCGAATCCACTGTCGTGCGTAACTTAGCCCACTGCTTATGTTCTTGATATTCAATCGCCTTCAGATGGAGCAAGCTGGCCGCTGGGCCGCGTAGTCCCAACAGTACCAGATTCATGGCGGAGCTTGAAGGGTCTACTTCCCCCAGCGTGGCTTCACCAAGGTCATAGTCTTGCCGAAGTCTGCCAAGCTTTCCGAGACCTGACGAAGCAACGCCTCCGGAGGGACTCTGCTGAACTGGGAAGCCGAAATAAACGATCGGCCCGAGCAGCACAATAATGCAGACGGCATACAGAAGTTTGCGTTGTCGAGAAGTAAAATTATTCATTTAGATTCCAGCTCCCGGAACTTGAGCAGAGCACTCGCAATCAGGACACAGGGGATTAGAAAACCAAGGAAAATCAGAAACGCAGGCACAACGGTTTCAAAAAATGGCACATCGAAACCGTTTTCCACAAATCCGGCCGCAGAGTTAAAGACGCTGAAGTCCGGCACGATCTCGCTGAATCCCCACAGCATCGCGCGCGGAACAGCGTCAATTCCCTGTACGACGCGTTGCGTTGCTTCCGAGACATCCATCCCAACCTGCGGGTTCCGGTGTTGGGCCGTCATCACGGCAGAAGCAATCGCGCCCATTCCCTGTTGGGCAGGATTATAAAGAAGTTCCCGCATGAATTCATGAAAGAACTGCCCCACGATAAAGAACGTGAATGTGAAAAACAACGCCACCGGCCCTTTGACAATGCAACTCACTGTGACACCAAGCACAATGATCAACAACATCATCAAGCTAGTGCTCACCAATGCCTTCCCGTATCCGACTAGAAAATCTCGGTCCGGTTTCCGAAGAAACAAGTCAGGCCGTGCCATGCCAAGATACATCTGATCGTTCAAGCACGCCACCTCCACTCGCAGATAACCATCGTGAGTGAGATCTTTGATCAGATCCCGTTCAATCATCCAGCCCTCACTTTCGGCAGAGATCAACAAGTCCTTCTGAATCAGCGAATCAAAGAAATGGAACCATCGCTGTCCGTCAGCAACGACCAATTTACTGCCATCCACCTTCAACGCGCCGGACGCAAGTTGCTCTGTCAATACCTCGACAACGAGATTCGCATTCGCTACCGATATCTTCCCTTCAGACTCCAACTGTGCCGCAAGATCAGACTTAAGCCCAGCACCTTCGACAAGTTGACCGGTCTCGTTTATCATTTCAAACAGCCTCGCCAATAGTCGACATTGCGTTTCTGCATCGGCACTGAAACGCACCGTTCGCGGTACGAACTTGACGTTCTCTGCTGCTCCTTCGTGGTATTCTGACACATGAAACGATGGCAGGACTACCTCTAATTTTGGCAGATGTTCGTGCAGTGTGTCTGCTTCCTGATCGAGAAGCGATGCCAGTTGCTTCATGGACTGCGAGAGGGCTTCGTGCAGGCCCGGAATTTTTTCATGCTTGTCTTCCGCATTTGATGCCATTATGTTGACCAAATCTCCGCCTCGTTCCGCCACTTTTTGGAAAGCGGTGGCAGCAGATTCCAATGCCACATCTTTACGATCTCGCATCACACCCGCCGCGTAGACAGACCCCAATTGCAGTCCCATATAATCAGCAGGCATGAGTTCAAGGTTTTGCTTATTTTTAGCTGCTTCCCCATCTGCAGCAACCTTCGTCGCTAGTTCCTCCATGCGATTAGCTGCCGTCCTAAACTGGGCGTCGCGAAGTGCGTCGGCCAGAGGACGTAAAGTTTCGCTCTGCGAGAACAGACCAAATGCTTCTTCGCGTGGATTATTCGACAGCGTATACTGAGCTGTCACTCCTTTCCGAACTGAAGATTCACTGCCTTTAACCGTCCGAAAGGCTTCGAACCGACATTCCATTCTCAGCCCTGCAATCTGCAATGTCCCGGAACCGCCTTCGCCAGTTTCGGTTCCCGTCACAAGTGTCGAGTCGTCAATTCCGTCAAACACAAAAACACCTCTCGAGCGACTGTTACCTGCAATGTGGCTCCGGAAGTCCCAGACGTCGCCCACGTTGATCCCTTTAAGCGACGGTTGGCCCTCCGGATTAATGAACTGCAAATGCCCAAACACGGGAACCCGGCATGTGAGTTGTTTTTTTGCTTCAGTCGGCAACTGTCGCACAATCCACAGATAGCCAATGCCACCCATGACGGCAAGGATCGTTAAGGTGACAATTCCCATCCCGATTATGCGGCCTAGCACAATTTCAATCCGTCGCGCGGGTTTCGTCACAACCGTGTGCAATGAACGAATGCGGATGTCTTCCGGAAGAGACCAGCAACTCAAAAAGAACACAACCGGCATCATGATCCAAGAAATCGTCTGCAGAATAAAGGCAATATGAATGCCCACCTGCAACTCAGCACGCTCGTTTGAATTCGTGAGGAACCAGCCAGCAAACATCAGGAGCAGGGCAAACACGGCGAACACGAGCAATGCTTTGCGACGGATGGCTTCCTTGAGAGTCAAACTGGTCAAAGCGCGGATGCGGCGAGGTGAAACGGAACCGACGTCATTCAAAAAACCCAAGAGTCCCTTGAAGAAGATCCCGATCCCAGCGGCACCGTTGCGAGCCACACATAACAGCATCCCAAGCAGCAGACTGAAAGCGCCGAGTATACTGAGAATTAACAGCCACGACTTCAGGCTTGCAGCCATATCCTGAAGAGTGAACGGTGTTACATCAAAGTCCATAGGGAACGTTTCCCGATTTGCATTTTGAGGGCATCACTAAAAAATGAACTGCCCAGACTATAAAATAATTCAAGACAATTAACGGAAAACAACTACACGGTCGTCCAGATAGTCGGGCTCACTGTTGTTGCAACGAGCCTACACATCCAACCGCCAAACTGTGATTCTAGCGACCGGGCTTCCCAGCGATTTCTTCCGTGGTGAAACGACGACCCGGCCGCTCACCGCTTTCACGAACAGTTCGCAAGAATAGCTCCTCTAGGTCGGCACGTGGGCGACTGAACGTGGCGTCGCTGATATTATGTTTCTTCAACACTTCGCGAATGTCAGACATCGCTGCATCACTCAAGTTTGAAGTACGCATCTGCATCTCGTTTCGAACTTCCAGCAGATCTTCCACACGTCCTAAGACCTTAAGTTCACCCTGAAACAACACTGCGATGCGGTCACAAACATCTTGCACGTCCGCGAGCTGATGGCTACACATCACGACCGTCTTTCCTTCAGCTTTAAGGCGAAGAATTAGGTCTTTCATTTCTCGTGTCCCAATCGGGTCCAACCCACTAGTCGGTTCGTCGAGTAACACCAAGTCAGGATCGTTAATCAAGGCTTGGGCAAGCCCGATTCGGCGGGCCATGCCCTTCGAGTATTCTTTCAGTTGCCGCCGCCGCGCCTTTCCAAGCCCCACCATTTCGATGAGTTCATCCGCACGGCGATTCCGTTCGGCAGCAGTCATTTTGAAGAGGCGTCCATAAAAATCCAACGTCTCGTCGGCGTTGAGAAATCGATACAGGTAAGATTCTTCGGGGAGGTATCCGATTCTTTCGTTCTTAGAAACGTCTGATGCGGCCTTGCCAAGAATGGTCATTTCCCCTGATGTCGGGAACAGTAGACCAAGCAGCATTTTCATGGTCGTCGTTTTCCCTGAACCGTTGGGGCCCAAGAGTCCGAAAACTTCACCTCGCTTCACATCCATGCTTAGGCTTTTTACCGCCTGCACTTTTTTGCGACCCCAAAAGTCGCGATAGATCTTGGACAGGTTGCGGATCTCAATCACAGCGTCGTTTGACATGTCGAGTCGTTTCGCACAGAAAACAGAGGAAACAAGGCTGTCTTTCGCCCATATTTGAAGAGCGAAGACGACAAAAAAGAAGGTTTCAACCGGTTCCACAGAACAGCGGTACGACGGTGATACGCTGGACATGGAGTGTCCGTTTGCGCAAATCCTGCGACGAAATGAACGAAAGTGTTCGCGTGCTTCAAAGCCTAGCAACCGCGGTCGCTTGACGGTGCGGTTTGTAATGATTCTGATGCCTACTTGGAATCTGCACCGTGTTTCCCTGAACTCCGCCGCCAAACGGCATCGCATTGCGTCGTTTTTAGGTGGCGGAATCAGTGGCCAATTGCGTTCACGCCGTTTCCGACTGCTTGCGGAGGATCATCGTGATTTCGTTGCCTGTCGCATTATGGCGTACTTCGTCGATGAACGCATGAATCAGCCACAACCCCCGGCCGCATGGGCGATCGAGATATGCTGGGTCCGTCGGATTGGGGATCTTTGTAGGGTCAAACCCCGGACCCTCATCGCGAATGGTAATCTCTACCACATCCCTAGAAGCGACTGCGTGCAAATAGACTTGACGATTTTTGAAGGGGGATTGGAGACGGCGTTCACTTGCCAACTTATAGTACGCATGCGTGTCTTCGCCTTCCCGAAGCAAGGATGACACCTCAAGGTTGCCATGCAGAATTGCATTTTGTAACGCTTCATCCACAGCCATCGCCACGCGCATCGCACCGCTGCTGTCGCGCAAGTTGAAGCGTTCCACCAAACTTTTAATCTGCGCCACCAATGGAGCCACGAGCGATCCCTCATTCGGGAGCATGAACTGCACTTCGCTGCGAATTGCATAGGCGGAAAGTTGCGCACTCGCGCGATCTGCGTATGACCCAGCAAGCACCCGCTTCATTATCGGAATGAGGTTTTTCAGGCTCTGCGGCGGTACATAACTTGCGGCGCCTTTTAACATCGCATCCGCAGCAATCTCTTCACTGCCGACGCATGGCGCCAAAATAACAGGGATACAAGGAAAATCTGCGTGGATGGCCTCGAGGAGTTCAATTCCCGTCATTTCCGGCAGGTTGAAGCCTGTGATTACAATATCCGGAGCATTGGTCCGAATCATCCCCAAGGCTTCACTGCCATTGCTCACCATGAGCACGTGATATCCCGCCTTTTCAAGCAGTGACCGGCAGAGTTCCGATTGAGTCTCGCTATTTTCGGCGACAATTACTGTCGTTTGCGAATCCACCATTACCCATTGCCCAGTCAGTTAGAGAGGAATCCATCTCGACACTCATTGTTCGCAACCAAGAATCCAGCCACCGTCAGCAATGGTTTCTCCCCGTATGTTACTTCACACCATGGATTCTTCTCAACACACATGAATGAATTTAACCGTTAATTTTCGGGCAGTGACGCGCCGGATAAAGGTTTAATAACTTGAATCTACCAGACTTCGTGGCTCTGGATCTCGGTCGGCGATCTCGCGTCCAACACTCACAAACTCCCGTCGAAACTGAAAGATACCTGTAAAAATCAGGGATTTTCACTTACTTTTAAAGTCGGTTGCTGCTGGCGAACATCTGTCACAAAGGCCAACGGAGTGTTGCCACAGATATCGCCTCGAATCCAGATTCCCAATGCGTCTGCGAATACCGCGGAGAAGATTCGGGGGGTCTGCGACATGAGGAATTCCTGACATTTAGGCGGCTTTCAAAAATCACAACTCCAGCATATCTGAAGAGTTACTCCCGAAAGTTGGGAAATATTCGCCGAAGGTGTGGGCAGTTCCGCGCAGCGTGAAGTGCGCTGCTGAGCAATTTGCGATCCGGAGGCAGCAGGGACGGCCTGAAAACGTGTGGAAGGCCGCTACAGCGGACATTCGAGGTCAGAATGAATTCACGTTTGAGTTGCCAGCGGTCGAATTCTGCAATTCGGAGAGACCATCGGGTGACAAATTCCAAGGTGAAAATTCAGCCACATCGACTGGCGCTTTGCCGCCAGTGTTTGCACACGCTTCGAAGTACCAGTTCAGCCAGATTCGCGGGTTGATCGTCTAGCGTAACAGTGTCGCAAAAATCGTAAACAGCATCATGGCCAGGCGTCCCGACCATTCAGCTCCGCTCCATAGTAACTCTTCCGACCAACGTAAGCGTCCGGGGAATCCATTCTTGCGAGGGTCGGTAGTCTTGAGTCCGGTGAATTCCGGTCGCTGGGCTTTTTCTGGCGAGGTGAGTTATGAGCGAACGAGAGCAGGTTTGGCGTGAGCGGATTGAGTGGCAGCAGTGGTCGGGGCTGACGGTGGCCGAGTGCTGCGAAGAGGCGGGCGTTTCGGTAGCCTCATTTTATCGGTGGAAGAAACTGCTGACGGAGCCGCAAGGTCCTTGGCGATTACGATCGACGCGACGCACGGAAGTGCAGGCGTCAGGTTCTGAGAAGCGAGCGTCTCAGTTTGTGCCGATTGCCCTGCGAGATTCTTCACCGAGTCCCGGTCCTCCGCAGAGCATCGCATCAGACCATGGCAGCAGCATGCGGATCGAACTGCCCAACGGCGTGGTGATTCATGTGGCTGACGATCTGGACGGTCAGCGACTGGGTGATGTGATCATCGCGGCCGGTCAGATCCACAATGTTCATGCCGGGGCGACAGCGCACGGTCTGCTTGAGCATGTGGTGTCATCATGCTGAGTCTTTCCTCACGCACAAGGTGTTTCTGTGCATGAATCCTGTGGACATGCGGAAGTGTTTTGACGGGCTGTTCGGAAGCGTGCGGGAAGAGTTTCAGCAGGATCCGCTCAACGGCCATTTGTTCCTGTTCATCAACAAGCGTCGCGATCGCTTCTGGGACGATGATGGATTTGTGATCTGGTACAAGAAGCCCGAAGCACACTACCCCCATTTCTTCCTCTTTACAGAAAGTGGGGACGACGCCGATAATTTCGCTTGTCGACCTGCTTCGGCTGGCTGAATTGAATCAGACTCGACAAGCATCGATCCAAGGAGGTGATCCGTGTCCGGAGAAGTTGCAGTCATCGCTTCCCCCCGCGCAAAAATCCTCGGGAGCCAGTAAGTCTCGACCGATTGTGGAATCAGCTGACGGATGCCCAGCGGCAACAGACGCTGGTAACTCTCAGCGGCATCGTCGCACGACAGTTCAACGCACCTCGCGTCGAAGAGGAGGTGTGCAATGAGCAGTCGTGATCAGCGTGTTGTGGCCGATACGCCCCAGCGCAGTGCAACATCTGCGAGCAATTCGACTCAATTTGGGTTGCGAACAACATCAAAGATTAAGGACATTCATCTTAATCGACTGGCAATTGCCTACGTGCGGCAATCATCGCCGCAGCAAGTCATGGAGAATCGCGAGAGCGGCAGTACGCTCTCGCCGAATTCGCAAAGCGATTGGGTTGGACCTTCGAGCGCATCATCGTCATTGATGATGACCAGGGCCTCAGCGGCAAGTCGGCTGACAATCGCGCCGGATTTCAGCGGTTGATGGCCGAAGTCAGCCTCAATCATGTTGGCATTGTACTCGGGCTGGAACTCAGTCGACTGTCACGGTCAAATAAGGATTGGCATCAACTCGTCGATGTCTGCGGAATTTTCAATACGCTGCTGTGTGATCAGGACGGAGTCTATGATTCCGGCGACGGCAATGATCGGCTATTGGTCGGAATGAAAGGCGCCATGAGCGAATTCGAACTGGTCACGCTTCGCAATCGCCTGTTGCGAGGTTCACGTAATAAGGCTGAGCGTGGCGAGTTGTTTACTTCCGTGCCCGTTGGGTACTACAAACAGTCCTCAAGCGAGGTTGTGCAGGATCCCGATGAGCAGGCACGATCCATGGTTCAGCTCGTGTTCGAAAAGTTCTCTGAACTACGTTCGATCTATGCCGTGTTCCGCTATTTAACAATCAATCGACTCCGACTTGGATTTCGTGGTCTTCGTGGCGATCAGATCGGCGAACTGGATTGGCGACAAGCGTCGGCAGCCAAGATTCTGGCAATTCTCCGTCATCCATTTTATGCGGGAGCCTATGCGCACGGTCTTCATCGTCCAGGTAAGAAGAATCCCGTCACTGGAGTCACTGAGGGGGGAAAATGGTTTGTGTCTCCCGATGAGGTGCAAGTGCTGCGCGCGATGGAACCAGCGGCTCTGGAACTGAGCCTCTAGGCAATTGAAAATGTCGAGCGTGATCGCAAACGCCTTCACGATCAGTGGCACCAGAGACTGGAGCGTGTGCAGCAGGAAGCCACGCGAGCGGAACGGCAGTACAGCTTACGGAACCAGAAAACCGGCTCGTCGCACGCACGCTCGAAGCGCGCTGGGAAAAAGCCTTGAAGCGGCAACGCGAAGCGGAGGAGGAATACAATCGTTTTCTGACGCAGCAACCGGCGACCCTCAGCTCGGACGAGCGGCATCGCATCGGCGCGCTCGCGGAAAGTGTCTCGCAGGTCTGGAACGCCGAAGGCACATCTGCGATTGATCGCAAACAGATCGTGCGGTGCGTTGTGGAACGTGTGATTCTGGTCGCTGATCGCACGCCAGAACTGAATGAAGTGACGATCATGTGGAAGGGAGGAATGGAGACTAAACATGAGGTCTCGCGTCCTGTCCACGGCTTCGAGCAACTCAAGGACTATCGAAAGATGACGGAACGCATCCGTGATCTTCATGCGGAAGGCCTCCATCACTTTCAGATCGCCGACACACTAAATCAGGAGGGATTCGTGCCGCCCCGGCGTCGCGGTAAGTTCACCAGGGGACAAAGCAACTCTGGCTGTACAACCCGGAGAACATGAGCGACGAACAATGGGCTCAGATTACACTCCTCAAGGATTCGGACCTGAAGACCGCGACCGCCTCGGCCATTCGCGAAAACTTCCGCTGGTTCTGGGAATACACGTATGCCGGAAACGCCAAGAAGTTTTTCTCTCTGTGGTACGACTGGGCTTGCGAATCAGAACTTCAGCCCATCATCAAAGTTGCCCACATGCTTACGCAACGTCTGAGACATCTTCTGACCTGGTTTCGACACCACATCAGCAACGGACCGGCCGAAGGTTTCAACAGCCGCATCCAG
>QWQG01000240.1 GCA_003670925.1 Planctomycetota bacterium
CGCGTCTGCCATGATATTCACTTGCCATGATCTACCAAATCGATTGAAGTTATTGACGTAATAGGATCCGAGATAAATTTGGAGGGTCTGGAACACATCGGAAGGCGAAACCCCCAAGGCCAAGCACTTCTCTCGGTCGATGTCGAGATTGAGCCATGGTGTGTTAGAACGCACGCTACCAAACACGCCTTGGAGCCCGGGTGTATTGTTTGCCTCATCGACAATTTTATCCGTCACACGCTGCAATTCGTCCAATCCCAGATTACCGCGATCTTCAACAATCAACTTGAAACCACCAGTTGTTCCCAACCCGTCAATTGGGGGTGCGCCGAAGATGCTCACTTGGGCATCACGAATCTCTGCAAGGCAATCTTTGCGAATCTTGCTGGCCATTTCTTCTGCCGACAACCCACGACGTTTGCTGAACTCCTCGAGCATGATGTACATGGAGCCTAAATTCGATGCATTGGTTGCAAGCAGCAGCGATTGCCCCGAGACCGATACGGTGTGTGCGACCCCTTCGGTCTTTTTAACGATGGATTCGATATGGCTTAATATTTCACGAGTTCTGCCCACGGCAGCCGAGTCTGGCAATTGCACACTGAGCATCAAATAACCTTTGTCTTGATTCGGGACAAAACCGACAGGCGCCTCGGAGAACTCTTTCCATGTCAGAAGCAGAAGTCCAACATAGAGGGCCAATACCAAAATGGTGGCTCGGAGCGAAAAACTAACAAACTGCGTATAAACCCTAGTCGCAAAATCGAAAAACACGTTGAACAATTTGAAGAACCATCCCAAGGTCATATCGAGGATCCAAGTTAGAGGATCGCGTTTTGCCCCCTTTGGCTGCATGAGAATCGCTGCCAAGGCGGGAGAAAGGGTCAACGAATTGATCGCTGAGATCGCTGTGGAAACCGCGATTGTGATGGCGAATTGCCTAAAAAACTGTCCGGTAATTCCGGAGATGAAAGCGCATGGAATGAAAACGGAGCACAAGACCAGTGCCACCGCGATCACCGGGCCGGTGACTTCATCCATCGCTTTTCTGGCTGCATCGCGCGGAGACAGCCCGTGATGTAACCATCGTTCCACATTTTCAACAACCACAATGGCATCATCTACGACGATCCCAATGGCCAGTACCAATCCGAAAAGTGAAAGGTTATTAAGAGAGAATCCTAAAGCCGACATCACCGAAAACGTGCCGATAATTGCGACCGGGACAGCGACAAGCGGAATGAGGGTTGTGCGCCAGTTTTGCAGGAACAACAGCACGACAATCGCCACCAATATGATTGCATCCCGCAGTGTCTTGAAAACTTCACCAATCGACTCTTTAATGAAGGGCGTTGTGTCGTAGACAATTTTGTATTCAACGCCATCAGGAAATCCCTTTTGCAATTCCTCCATCTTGCGATAAACGCCTTGTGCCGTTTTAAGTGCATTGGAACCTGGCAATTGGTAGATTGACATGGCGAGCGACGGTTTACCGTCCAGCGTGCATGTTTGATCGTATTGCTGTGAACCAAGTTCGATTCGGGCAATATCGCGAAGACGAACAACCGCAGCGGAGGTGGACGAAGACGGGTTCAGTTCATTAGAGCTGTTCGCCTTAATAATGATATTTCCAAACTGTTCTGCATCGATCAGACGCCCTAGGGTATTGATGGTGAGCTGGAACTCTTGCCCCGGGGCAATCGGCTCCATCCCAATTGCTCCCGCCGCGACCTGGATATTTTGAGTGCTGATCGCATTGACCACGTCGTCTGTGCTAAGACTCATGGCTGCCAGCCTATCGGGTTTAAGCCACGCACGCATGCTATAGTCGCGTTGGCCAAGATAAGTCACCGCCGCGACTCCCTCCAATCGTCCCAACTCATCTTTGATTTGAATCGTGGCATAATTACTCAGGTAAATGTCGTCGTGAGCTCCATTCGCGGAAACGAGGTTAACGATCATCATCGTGCTGGGCGACATTTTTTTGACACTGATGCCCTGGCGTTGCACGAGGTCAGGAATAACGGGCTGGGCCAGCGAGACGCGGTTTTGCACGAGGACTTGCGCCATGTCCGAATCCGTCCCGAGCTTGAACGTGATGGTCAATTGGTAGGCCCCATCATTCGTACATTTTGAAGACATGTAGAGCATGTTTTCCACGCCACTGACTTGCTGCTCGATAGGAGCCGCGACCGTGTCGTTCACGGTTTTTGCATTCGCTCCCGGATACAATGCCGTGACCAAAACCGTGGGTGGCGTGACTTCGGGATATTGTGCGACAGGCAGCGAAAAGATCGAAACCAATCCAGCCAGCGTGAGCACAATAGAGAGAACTGCCGAAAAAATTGGTCGGTCAATAAAGAAATGAGAAATCATGCGTGACTCTCTCCTGCTTGTGCCAGCGTAGATTTCAAGTTGCTTTTGCGTTTACGACTGCTGACGAAGGCCGCGATGGTGATCCCTAATGCGAAACCGATCAAGAGCGCCCAAAGGGGATGGTTAAACCCAGCCTTATGGGCGAGCCACCCACCAGTTAAGCCTACCCCTCCGCCAACAATAGTCGAGATTAGATAATGCACATTTTTCAGCTTGAAGAACGAAAATTCACTGATCCGGACGATCGTGTAAAAGAATACAGGGGTCAAAAAGATTCCGAATAACGTGACCCCAATCATGCCACTGAAGACAGCAGTACCGAGTGACCAACGCATTTCTGCTCCGGCCCCGGAGGCGATCACGAGCGGTACAACTCCGAGGATAAACGCTAAAGATGTCATAAGAATTGGCCGTAATCGTAAGCGGCAAGCTTCAATGGTCGCCACCCGGACATCTTGGCCCGATTCGTGCAACATCTTGGCAAACTCAATAATTAAAATTGCATTCTTACAGGCGAGTCCGACCAGAACTACAAAACCAATTTGCACAAAAATGTCCATTGGTAACTTGCGGATGAAGACTCCAACCAAGGCGCACAACAAGCACATCGGTACAACCAAAATGACGGCAAACGGCAGGGACCAACTTTCATATTGTGCTGCCAATACCAAAAACACAAAGACAACCGCCGCGCCAAAAACAAACATCGCCGTGTTACCAGCCTTGATTTGCATAAACGTCAAATCGGTCCACTCGGTACTCATCGTGGCTGGCAAAATTGCTTGCGCCTCACTTTCCATGAGCTCAATCGCCTGTCCCGAGCTCACCGGAGGTAGCGCACCACCCATGATTGCAGCGGCAGGATATAGGTTGTACCTCGTGATTAAGACCGGACCACCATCGTCATGCAATCGGATGAGTGATCCCAGTGGAACCATATCCCCGAACTTATTCCTGATAAACAACTGGCTCAGATCCTCATTGCGATCACGGAAAATTCCATCCGCCTGAATATTTACCTGCCAGTAACGCCCGAACAGATTAAAGTTATTCACATAATAGGAACCGAGGAAAATTTGCAGTGTTTGGTTAACATCGTTCACGGAGACCCCAAGCGACTCGGCTTTCACGCGGTCGACGTCCATCCTCAACTGGGGAGTATTCGCCCGAAACGTACTGGGCATGATGATCATGTGCGGCTTTTTGGCACTCGACTCCACCAATTCATCCGTCGTCGTCTGCAACTCGGTAAAGCTCGATGAACCGCGGTCCTCGACCATTAATTTAAAGCCGCCACCTCGTCCGATGCCAGGAACGGGAGGTGCACCATAAACGCCAACACGGGCATCGCGCATTTCGCGGGCAAACTCCTTACGGAGTTTCAGCATGATCTCATTGCCCGACAACTCTTTCGTGCGGCGTTCATTAAATGGCTTCAAGATGACGAAGATGGATCCGAAGTTGGAGCTATTGCTTTGGAGCATAATGGATTGGCCGGCGATCTCCATCGTATGATCGACACCTGGGGTGCGTCTGCAGATCTCACCTAACCGTTTCATTACCTCCGATGTTCGTTGCACTGACCCTGAGTCCGGGATCTGAGCATCGACGAGCAACCAGCCTTGATCTTGCTGTGGAATAAAGCCGATCGGATAGAAACTGAACAACCAGCCCGTCAGGCCTAAGAGTCCAGCATACAGCACGAGCACGAGCACACTGAGCCGGATCAAGACACGCACGGTCGTTGCGTAGAGATTCCCCGTAATTTCAAATGCTGAGTTAAACAGGCGGAAGAACCAACCCAATCCAAAATCGATAAATCGAGTGAGGAGATCTCGTTTGGCATGATGCGGTCGCAACAACAAGACGGCTAATGCGGGGCTCAACGTGAGTGAGTTGATGGCCGAGAGAACAGTGGACACCGCGATCGTGACCGCAAATTGGCGGAAAAATTGTCCCGTGATTCCGGTGATAAATGCGCACGGGAGAAACACGGCACATAACACCAATGCGACGGCAATGACCGGGCCGGTTACTTCTGTCATCGCCTTGCGTGCAGCATCCCTCGAGCTCATCCCTTCCATCAATAATCGTTCGACGTTTTCCACCACCACAATCGCATCGTCGACGACAATTCCAATTGCTAAAACCAAACCGAAGAGGGAAATATTGTTCAGGCTAAATCCCAGCATCGCCATGAATCCAAACGTGCCCACAATAGCTACCGGGACCGCAATCAGGGGAATCAGCGCGGCTCGCCAATTTTGCAGGAAAGCCATGACAACGATGGCCACCAGAAAGACGGCCTCGAACAATGTCTTTACGACATCCCTAACAGACTCTTCCACAAACGGTGTCGTGTCATAGTAGATCGCATAATCGAGGTCATCGGGGAAACGTTCCTGAAGTATCTCCATCTTGCGCCGCACGGCATTAGCAACATCGAGCGCATTGGTGCCCGGCAATTGGAAAATCGCTAAGCCTACCGATGGCATCCCATCCAACGTGCAGTTTTGGCTATAGTTCTGAGCGCCCAACTCGACTCTTGCGATGTCTCGTAAATAAACGTACTTCGGCACATCGCTACCCGATGGATCCGTTTCGGCTTTGATGATGATCGCGGCGAATTCGTCCGGATGTGCCAATCGCCCTTCCGTATCGATCGGCAATTCAAAATCCGCAACTCCTCCCGGTTGCTGTCCTGTCTGACCAACAATGGCAGCAACGCTCTGGTTTTTTACGGCGTTGGCGACGTCGCCGGCAGAAATATTCCTTGTCATCATTCGCTGCGGGTCAAGCCAGACGCGGATGCTGTAATCGCGTTGTCCAAAATAGACGATATCCGCAACACCAGGCACGCGAAACAATTCGTCTTTCACATTGATCGTCGCGTAGTTGCTCAAGTCCACGTTATCACGTGTTCCTTGGGGGCTATAAAAGTTAACCACCAACAAAATATTGGGCGACTTTTTCTTAATAGTCAGCCCCTGCTTTTGCACAGAATCCGGCAGCTGCGGCATCGCTAGCGAAACGCGGTTTTGCAACATGACCAATGCTGTATTCAGGTCGGTCCCTAAGTCAAACGTGATGGTCAGGTTATACGAGCCATCATTTCCGCTGTTAGAAGACATGTACAGCATGCCTTCAACGCCATTGACCTGCTGTTCGATCGGGGCAGCAATTGTGTCGGCAACAACCTTAGCACTGGCACCCGGGTAGACGCAAGAGACCTGCACCGTAGGAGGAGCAATCGGCGGGTACTGCGAGATAGGAAGGCCGAACAGCGCGATTCCGCCCGCTAAGGTGACGAAAATTGAAATGACGGCAGCAAATATCGGGCGGTCGATAAAAAAATGAGAAATCACTGACGGTTACCTTAAACCTGCTGACGCGACCGATTTGGGAACAAGGGATACCAGAGCCAATTGCGAAACCATCTGGCTCCGTTTCATGTTTTACTTCATCGAGGAGCATCGGGGAATGACCCCTTTGCTTGAGGCTTTGAAACCATCGCTCTGCAACAATTTTCGGCTGAACATAAGACCTTCAGACTAACGCACGCCGTCACGCAACTTAGGAGAGCAAGCTGCTCACTTTTTCTGCTCCTGCGTCGGGGCTGGATCTGGAACAACTGGATCTTCAACGGGAATCCCATCGTTCAGGAGTTCTCCTTTAATCATTGGTGTTTTCTCAGTCTTGACTTGCGATTTTGGTTTTACGAATTGCAACCCGCTCACAATCACCAAATCCTGTTCAGTCAAACCTGATTCAATCACCCGCAATCCATCGTCTTGAAGGGGGCCAACTGTTACGACGACAGAGTTGACCGTGTTTTTCTCATCGACAACCATCACAAATTTCTGTCCTTGGTCTGTCCCTAACGCACGTTCGCTGACGAGCATTTTTTTACTTGGCTTCCGGACGGGCAATTGGACCTTAACGAACATCCCTGGCCGGAGCAGTCTTCTGCCTGATTGATCATTTTGAGGATTTGCAAAACTTCCTCGTAAAGTCAGAGTCCCCGTCGAAGAACTTACCACGTTATTGACGAAATCAATATATCCTTCGTGGGGATAGTCGTTCTCATCCCCCAGCCCCATCTTTACGGGGAAAGTGCTGGGTTTTTTTAGATCGACATGATTCTCCATCAGCCGCCGACCGACCTTCAGGAGAGTTTGTTCGTCAACATCGAAATAAGCATAGATTGGGTCCTGAGATACAATGGTGGTCAGCGTCGTTGTGTCTGCATTCACTAAGTTTCCAATCGTGTAGCTATACCGGCCCACTTGTCCGTCGATCGCAGCGGTCACCTTAGTGAAATTTAGGTTGATCTGGTACACTTCCACGTTCGCGTCGGAAGCTTTCACCGCGGCATCTGCCTCATCCACTGCCGCTTGATACTTGTCGAGATCTTGCTTCGAAATTGCTCCGGAGTTTACTTTCGAAATCGCCAGTGCGCGTTCGTTATCGGCTTGAGCCAGTTTCAACTTTGCTTGATTCAAAGCCAAGTCTGATTGCGCTTTTTTCAGTTGCGAAGTATACGGTTCTTCATCGATTTGAAAGAGTAAAGCTCCCTGCTTGACAACATCTCCTTCCTTGAAAGGCATTTCCTTTAAATAACCCGTGACACGAGGGCGAACTTCGACGGAGAACGGTGCGGCTGTGCGTCCAGTGAAGTACTCGTACTCAGTGACATCCCGACTCACAGGATGACTGACAGTCACGGTTGGAATTGCCGGCGGCTCTACCTTCAACTGCTCGCGCTTGCACCCACAAAATCCAAGCATGATCAGCAAAGAAAAACTGACCAAAGACTGTTGAGTCAAAATGAATCCCCCCACGAAATCGGCCACGACTATGTCAGGATGGCCGTCAATCGACGCAAACGCCAAACCTTGATGTATGGGAAAATGGCATCAGAAATCCCCTGAAACATGGGTGCATCAATGAGCCAAAATTCCTGCAAGCAAAATGATATCTAGCGCCTGTGTCGTTTTCAAGGATTGGTGGCAACGCATTGAGCACTCTGCATAAAGGTGAGGTATGCATCACTTCCAAGCGCAGGACCACTTCAGACCGCAGTCTTCGGTTGATCGTGTCTTCCCGAGCGGCTGCATTTACGGCAAGCCCTAGGGTATTACCGGCGGCGTATGTCACTTTGATGGCACTTG
The DNA here is from genome assembly GCA_003670925.1 of Planctomycetota bacterium. Classification (GTDB taxonomy): domain Bacteria; phylum Planctomycetota; class Planctomycetia; order Planctomycetales; family Planctomycetaceae; genus SXXK01. Next base: position 7,548 of record QWQG01000240.1, read on the forward strand.
TTGTCAGATTCATGTCACGGTCACTCACGACGCGCGATGTGGATCGTGGTAAAGCTGATGTTTTTCCCTGCTTTTTGAGTTTCGGCAGTTCTGGCATGAAACCTGCTTTTGTAGATGACTCAGGTGTTCGTTTAAACGGTTTCTTTCCAGGACAGAAAGAAGGAGCAGTGTGATGAAGAGATTGCTTATTGCAGCCAGTGCTGTGTTGGCACTGAGTTTCGTCGGTTCAAGTGATGCGTCGGCTCAGCACCATGGGTGCAACTCTGGCTACGGTGGTGGCTACAGCAGTGGACACGGCGGTGGCTATCGTCACGGTGGCGGATATTCGTCACCACGCTTTTCGGTATCAGTGGGCTACGGAAATTACGGTGGTTTTTCCTCCCAGAATTATGGAAACGCAGTTTTCAATTCTGGTTACAGTGGCAACCTTGGATATGGTGGCAATCATGGGTACGGCGGTCATCGCACATGGCACGACACAACCCATCTGGACTACCACGCGCCTTCACTGGTTCCTCACCGTGGTCACCTCGACTATGTTCCCGGCCACTACGACGTGCATCACACGGGGCACCGGGATCCTCACGGCCATTGATTTCTAACGTGGCACACGCCTGTCGGCTTTTGGTCGGCAGGCGATTTTCGTGCTGTCGCTGTGAACGTACTATCGTGACGATGAGCATTCTTTTGATCGCTCATACACCCTATGCGTTGGCAATTGCTCGATTAACCGCGTGCCCAGCGGGCCGCGATTATTCTATTTGAAATTTGAAATTTGAAATGCGACACGCGGGACGTTGCCCACGCGGTTAAACGAATGTGCCATTCTCAATGTCAGCCTGCATCCTGCGACTACAGAGCAGCCCGTTTCATCTGCTGTCGTCGGCATTCGTAAAGGACAATGCCGGCAGCGACGGCAGCGTTAAGTGAGTTCACTCCGCCCAACATCGGGATGGCGACATGGGTGTCGCAGAGTGCCAACAATTCCGGGGCGATGCCAGACGTTTCACTGCCGATGAGCACGACAGTTGGTCGGGCTAGGTCAACTTCCCAAAGTGGAGTCGGAGATTTTTCAGACGCCGCGATAATCTGAAACTCAGCTTGTCTCAGCATCATCACGGCATCCGTCAACAGCGGGGCGCGAAAGATTCGTTGATGATTCACTGCCCCGGCCGACGACCTCGCCACATGCGGTGTGATCGCAGACTGATATCGTTCACCAATCACAATGCCATCGAGTTTCATCGCGTCGCAGGATCGCAGGATCGCGCCAAAATTATGGGCGTCCTGAATCCGATCACAGACGACAAACAATGGCACGAGTACTGCTGAATCTGGCGTTGTGGGAATCGCTGCTGCAATTTGAGTTGCCGTGTGGGCGGCCAGCATCAGTGATTCGGAGTCTTCGCAGGGGAATTCTCCCATGCGTGCCAGAAACCCCTGATGCTCATATGTCTGACTTAGTTGTGTTAGGCGATCTGGATCTGTAAGTTCCACTGCGATATTGAGCGGCTCGGCTAGACGTTCGACATCGACAAGTTCGTGCTCCGGTTGATTTGAATCAATGAAGAGTTCGACGATTGGCCAACGCCCTGCCTTTAAGGTTTCTAGGACGGCGTGCCTGCCCCACAGCCAACTTCTCTGATGATTGCCGGCAAGTCCTGAGTTCGATCGTCGATTTTTTGATTTCATGCCGGGAGTTTAACATGACTCTCTCGATCAGATTCCTCAAATTGGCCACAGGATGCTGAAAAGCCTCCGGATTGCTTGGGATTCTCGAAGTAATGAGGCCTCCCGATTGACATGGGACGGCCACGCATAATAATCGGGGTTTCGGGGAGGGGAGAATCAGCGTTCCCCTATCGGCATTCGTCAGGATTCCTGTTCTTGCTCGCATTTAAAAAAACGATCCCGCTTTACCTGCATGCAGAAGAACGTGAAGGCCTGCGCGCGGCAGGCCGATTCAATGCGCAGTTGCTGGATTTTCTGCGAGACCATGTCAAGGCCGGAATTAACACAGTTCAGCTTGATAAGCTGGCGCATCAATACACCCTCGACCACGGACACACGCCGGCCTGTCTAGGATATCTAGGGTATCCGAAGACGATCTGTACGAGCGTTAATGAGGTTGTCTGCCATGGCATCCCCAATACACGTCCCCTGAAAGATGGCGACATCATCAATGTTGATATCACCACGATCGTGAATGGCTGGTACGGTGATCAGTCCGAAACATTTATGATTGGCGCGGTGAGCAATCATGCGAAGCGTCTGGTGCAGACGACTTTCGATGCTCTGTTTGTGGGGATTCATGCGGCTCGACGTGGTGGTACCGTGACCGAAATCGGACGGGCTATTCAGGCATTTGCCACAACTGCGGGATTTTCCGTCGTGCGTGAATACCAAGGACACGGCATCGGTCGCGACTTTCATCAGGAACCCGGCGTGCCTCACTATCCGGTCCTCGCGTCCAACCGCGATCTACTTAAGGTCGGAACGTGTTTCACGATTGAACCAATGCTCAACATCGGTTCATGGAAGACGCGCGTCGACCCGAAGGACAAGTGGACTGTCCGTACGATCGACGGCGCGTTGTCAGCTCAATTCGAGCACACAATTCTCATGACGGAATCAGGTCCGGAAATTCTCACTCTGACTCAAAACGGACCTCAGGAAGGTCACAAATTCTGAGTGACACGATTGGCCGTGACACCTGAAAACCGAGGCACGAAGTCGTGGGGAGCTGCGGGTTCATGAGCTTGTTGGCAACGACTCGATGCCGCTTCTCATCGAAGGCCTTGACGACGATCCCAAACGTCCATTGCCAAGAATCTGTTCGATTTAATAATGGGTTAGTCAGCCAAGCCACCCTAGCCGTGTCGCCGGCGTCAGATATCGTCTCACTTCGGCTTCCCCAGTGAGTGCGGAGCATTTGGGATCATCGTCCTGATCCTAGGTCTTGCGGACCACGCGGGTCATTTCGGCGGCGGAGTTCTCTGCCGCGGCAGGCGTTTCCAGTAATGCGGTGGATTGCTGATGCAAACGGAGTAACGCACCTACGTCGTCTCCACCTGCGTGGTTCAAGCCGCTCGCTTGGCCCGGCCACAGATTCAACGCCGATTCATGGACTTGACGCGGGGTTTCGCTTAACGTCCACATTGGTGACGGCAACTTGACTTAAAGCCATTTTAAAATCGCGTGCAAGATTCACTCGCACGGCGACGTCACTGTACCACCGTGTTCGCGCAGCCTTCAAGAAGCAAAAAGGGCAGGCAGTGGCCCGCAGTCGATCAAGAAACCATTGTCGCCTCAGACCTGTACCTTGTGGCAGCGCTTGCAACGCACAGCGGCGCGGACGATCTTGCCGCACTTGGGGCAGCGTTTTGATTTTTTGGCTAATTTGGCCTTGGTTTGAGGTCGGAAAACCATGTTTTATTGCTCCGGTAACGTGTCTACTGAACTGTGAAATGGTGCGAATTGTAGTCGGATTGAGGAGTTTCGACAATCGAGTCCTGCCGCTGAGAACATCTCTGACGTGTCTGTGTGCGGTGGCAGTTCAATGTTGGGAGTCGACACTGGAGATTATGATGCCGCATCCGGATCGCTACGGAAGGGATTGAATCTCACGTATTCCCAGTGGCGGTAGACCTCACTGGAACGCACGAGTTGCTCGTGGACGCCATCGACAGCGATTTTTCCCTCATGAATCAGCACGATTCGCGAGCATTTCTTCACGGTTGACAATCGTGTGGGCAGAAAAATGACCGTACGATTTCCTGAGATTCGCTGGTAGGCGTCATCGAGCATCGCCTTTGTCGCCATATCCAGCATGACATTCGGCTCTTCGATTACCAGCAACGCGGGTTGACGCACGATTGCGCGCGCCAAGCTTAAGCGAAACACTTGTCCACGATCCAGCGCTAAGCCGTATTCCCCGAGCACTGTTTCGTAGCCCTTAGGCAGAGTTCGCACAAAGTGATCTGCATGGACCAATTTTGCCGCATCTAACGCCTGCTGACGAGTGATGTCCGTTTGACCGCAGGTAATATTTTCCAGGACCGTGGCGTTGAAGACGGAGTCGTTGCCCCCAACCATGATGGCTTCGGCGCGAAGTGATTCCAGCGTCGCAACACGGATATCGCGACCATCAATCAGGATCTGGCCTTGGTCTGGATCAATAAACCGCGGGATCATGCTGGCCACCGCAAACGCGGCTTCATGGTGCAGGGATAACAAGGCGATGGTTTCACCAAAACTGATGCGCAGATCCAGTCCTTGAATCAGGCCCGGATACTGAGCCGGCGAAAAGACTACCTGATCAAACACCAGGCTTCGCGACATCGGTTCCTGGAAACTAGCCCCTGGAGCCTGACTCACCAATGGTACGCGATTGATGAACGAGACGACTTCTGTAGCCCGCACATTTCCTTCGCTCTTGAGCGATTGGACGTCTTCAAATCGGCCAATGGCTACGGACAGAAAGTACAAACATCCCACGATCAGCAGACCTGCAGTTACGCCGATCGAACCATCTCGCACGATATGCGTCATCAGAAAAGCTGCAGGCACAGGAACCAGCAGTAATCCTAAAATGCGATGCACCCACACGCCAAAATTTTGTTGTTTTCGCACATGAAGGCATCGTTCGCGATACTGCGTTAGATTATTTTCAAACTGGTCATGCTCGGCCTGCTCCATGCCGAACCCCGTCACAATGCGGGTCTTTCTCAGGCCTGCTGCCATTCGAGCAAGACCTCGTGTGACCTGTTCGGAGAGCAGTCGCAATGATGAATCACTCCGCTGCGATTCAAACCGCATTGCGTATCGAATCAGCAGCAGAGGAACGAGTGTTTCCAGTGCCACGCGCCATTGAGTCAACAGGGCTAGTGTTACGAGCACGATTAAATCGGCTGCCGCCGTAAGCACTACGCTTCCCCAGCGGCCTCCGGCTGCTTCAAGGAACACGGTTGATTCCCGAAACAAGCGGTCAGCAATCCCGACGTTTTCTCCGGACAAATCCGAGGGTTCAAGGCGGATCGATTTGCGATGAATATGCTGTCGCAGACGCTGGATTGAAGCGGCGACGCGGTTTTCAACAATCGCTTCCGCACCTGACCGGAGAGCCCAGCGCATGAGCACTAAGACACAAATTGTGCAGAGAAGAAACACGACGGCGGAACCGGTTGAATGCAACCAGTCCACGGAATTGATGATGCGCGCGAATATTCCGCCTGCAGGGTGAGACGCAATTTTCCCAGCTAGATCTAGCAGCCCTGTCGTGCGAACCTCGGCATTGGCTGACGATAAATCTACATGAACCAGAAGCCAGAAGATCGCAGTGATACAAATTAACGCGCATGCCAAAGCTAATGCGGAAAATACGGCGCAGGCCACTGCCGGAAGAAACCGCACTTGGCCAAGTGACCGAAACGAGATGATACGATCGAATTCTTGTGCGTTTGGATCGGACACGAAATCTGCCTCCGATGACTAGTCATGCGAGGATGAGCCAATCTGCAAGGTAGTCATGAATGCTGATGATCACAACAGCCAAACATAAGGACGGCAGGTAGATGCCCCAGAATCATGCAGGAACCAGACTTCAATCAACACGGATTACCCAGATTGCGTCGCGTTGTGCGCCCTTGAGGGCCTCATGCAAGGTCGCGGTCTTCGAACAGAATAAATCCCAGCAGCAGCATGGCCGCGATGTAAGCCGACGCATACAGCAGGCTGGAGCCAAGATAATCCTGCGGCACAATTCGACCGGTCGCGACAGCCGAAGAAACGTTGAATGCTGATAACGAGGGCATGACCATCGAAATCAAACGCGCCATAAAGGTCACGGATTCATTCGCGTCACCTGCCACACTTCGATTTACCATCACTTCGGTCAGGTTGCCAATCACAAACACCGCAAAACAAATTACAAGGTTCATGACCATCGGAAGCCGAGTCGCCACAGTGACAGCGATCGCGCCCAAAACGCACACTTGAAGGAACGCCAACGCGATCCCCGGCAGAATCTGGCCGACCACTCGCGTACGATCGGGATGCGGGATTGGAAGTTCAACCCCCGACACTTCATGCCACTGCCAGCGCGGTGTCACTTCTTCTGAACGTTCCCTCTGATCATAACCGACCTTGAAAAAAATCAGCACGGAAAAGATGGCTGTCAGAATCACGAACATCCAAATCACAGCCTGCACAATTCCGACGTACTTGCCAAGAATGAACTGGCGACGATCGATCGGCTTGCTGAGCAGCGTCATGGCCGTCTTGCCTTCGATATCGGATGTGATACTGGTCCCCGCCGTCCAAATGGCCAGCAGAGCTCCAGAAATCAGCAATGTGGCCAGACCGCATTCATTGAGCATCTTGACGTCGTCTTCCAACGTGAAAAACGGCATCACAGCATTCAGGACGAGGATGGCGGCCGAGATAAGCACTAACAGAATGAACAAAGGCTGGCGAATCGCTTCTTTCGTTGTAGCCCGCGCAATCACGCCAATTCGCGTACTATACGACAAGGTGACCAAGCCAACCATGAGGCCGAACACGGTCAGCCATGTCCAAGTCCAGTCGATTTCTTTGGCAACAACGGAGACTTGAGCGAATGTTAGGTGGAAATTCATCACAACGGTACCTTCAAATTCGATTCAAAAACAGCCGATCTTCAGCGCATTCCAAGCCGCATGGACAACTACGCCCACGCGGCAACAGGCGTTGGATATTTCTACTCACGATGAAAACACTCGGGGAAACCCAGTTTTTTGCCCCTGTGTGGGACTTGTTTCCTGAAAACTGCGACTTCTGGTCGCTTGTCTCGTGACGTTGAGCTGCCATCTCTGTCGTGGGGATATGTTTGTCCGAATCATCGCCGAATGACAAACTCTGTGAACTCATGGGCTGGTTCCAATGTTTGCCTCTGGACGTCTGTCAATCCTAAACCAAATCGCTCTTGAAGCTTTTCTACCAGTTGTTGAATACTGACCGCAGACCCAGCGACGACAGTCTCGACGCGTCCGTCGGGCAGATTGCAGACAAACCCACGGAGGAACAACCGCGCGGCAATCCGCTCTGTCGTCCAGCGAAACCCCACGCCCTGAACCTTCCCCGAAAATAGAATCCGCTCAGTGATGTCGGACACGCAGCACCTCTCCTGATTGGACTCGATACTCATGACAGAAAATTCCGGCGGAGATCGCAACGTTGAGTGAATCAGTCCCGTTGAGCATTGAAATGGTGAGCCGATTCGTCAGCACACGCTGGACCTCAGCAGAAATGCCGTCGTATTCATTGCCGAACACCAGCACCGTGCGTGTGGAAAACTCGAATGCAGCTAGGTGCGTGGCATGGCTGTCTAGGACTGTGCCGCATATATTGAAGCTGCGTGGGCCACTCAGAGTAGACAGCATTGCGGCCAAGTTGTCTGTTTCAACGATGGGGGTAAAAAGGACATTGCCCATCGAAACACGCAGCACGCGGCGTGAAAATGGATCGGCCGAACCTTTTCCGAAGATGACTCCATTTGCTCCGAATGCCGACGCAATCCGAATCAATGCCCCTACGTTTTCGGGATCGACAACGCGGTCCGCAGCCATGATCAAGGACGGGCCGCTCGCTGGAATCCATGTGTCCAGATCTGGCACTGCAGGTCGGACAGCGCTGGCCATGACGCCGCAGTGGAAATCGAATCCAACGAGTTCATCCGCCAGTTCTGAACGCAACCTAAAAACTCGAACATCCGCCCGCAGAAATGGGGCGCAGGTCGCAAACTTTCGATCACTTACAAGGATACTGCGGACTTCCAGTGAGCTCCTCAGCACGCGTTCTACCACCGTCGCACCCTCGGCCACAAAGAGCCGTGCATCCCGCACCGCATTTTTTGTCTTCAGATTGCGAAAGATATCCAGCCGCGAATCATCCAGCGAGTCGATACGCTCATGCATGGCCTGCGACTTCTCTGCGTCGGGATCACCAATCGACTGCATCGCTTTATCCTAATGTCTCGCGGAGAACTTGCCCGTGATTAAGTGGCAGCGATTGGCCTGTCTGATCGTCCAGAAACCGACGCAATGACAACCGCACCGCATCTCGCCGAGAAAACCCGTCGCACCACGTTGTCCGGTGGATCAGCATGGTCAACATAAACAGACCTTTACAAACAGAAGTGGAACGCAAAAGCGGAGTCGTGGAGCCTTACGCCAATGAATATCGCACATAAGTTGCATCGGATCAAGAAGCATGTCAGTTTCAACACACCCTTTGACCGCGGAAGCTCTGCTCGCGATGTCAGCGCTCGCAGGCAGGGGGAAACTTCTGGACGGAGAATGGATTCGCATTTTTACCGTGAAAGACCGACTCAACGCTTCCGATGTGTTTGGCGATTGGTCAATCGAAGTTGGGAAACTGTTTCAGTAACATTCCGCAGCAGATCGCAGCGAATTTTACTTAATTCGTGAGAATTCGAAGATGCGGCGACGTTTCGACAGGAAACGTCGGACAAGAATGTGCAACCTACGGACAATCCGCTTCGCTTCTTTTGCTTTATGCTCCGACAATGTCCCAACTTCGAACCTGCCGTCTGATTACCCTAGGCTGCAAAGTCAATCAGTACGAAACTCAGCTCGTGCGCGAAGCCCTGCTCCAGAGCGGTTATCGTGAAGCGAACGACGATGAGTCCGCTGACTTGTGCGTCGTAAATACATGTACGGTCACGAACAACGGAGATTCCAGATCGCGGCAGGTAATCCGCCAATTGTCGCGCCAGAATCCAGGCACGAAGACGATCGTTATGGGCTGCTATGCGACCCGTGATCCGCGCGCCGTATCTGAATTGCCGAACGTGATCGAGGTCGTGACTGACAAACGAGAATTGCCAGACGTGCTGGGCCGCTTTGGCATCGTGGATATGCCGAACGGGATTAGCGAGTTTGAAGGGCATCAGCGCGCTTTTGTGAAGATTCAAGATGGCTGCATTCTGAAATGTTCTTACTGCATCATCCCGACGGTGCGTCCCGGACTTCGTAGTCGTCGGCCCGTGGATATCGAAGACGAGATCCGCGCGCTGATCGAGCACGGGTATCGTGAGATCGTGATCAGCGGGATTCACATGGGGCATTTCGGTGTCGATACAAACAATCTCCACCCCGGTGACAAGCCGGAGCGGTTGTGGCACCTGCTGAGGCGGCTCGATCGGATTCCCGGCGAATGGAGAATGCGGTTGTCCAGCATTGAAACCGTCGAAGTCAACGACGACTTTATCAAAGCCGCCGGAGACTGCGAACACCTTTGTCCCCAGTTCCACCCTGCTCTGCAAAGCGGCAGCAACACTGTGCTGACCCGAATGCGACGTCGGTATCGCGTCGAACGCTTTCTGGGGCGACTCGATCAGATCCGTGACATGCTCGGTAACGATCCGGCGTTCAGCACGGATGTCATTGTAGGGTTTCCAGGTGAGACCGATGCCGAATTTGAAGAGACGCTTGAAACGTGCCGCAAGGCCCGCTTTATGAAAGTGCATGTGTTTCCGTTCAGTCGCCGCGACGGAACACCCGCCGCGACGATGCCCGACCAGGTGCGACCGGACGTGATTCGGGAACGTGTGCGTATTCTGAGTGATCTCGAACGCGAACTGGCCGAGCAGTTTTATCTCAGCCGCGTGAATCCGGTAATTCCAGACAGCGATCTGAATCTTTTGCACGTCCTTGTCGAACATGAATGCAAAGCACGGCCCGGCTACGTTGGCGGTTCAGATCAGTGGTACATGCCGGTTGAGGTTCCCGGAACTGCCGCAGATCTTGCACAGTTTGTTAGCTGTCGAGCAATTTCGGCGAATAGCGACGGCGTGGTTGCAGAACGCATTAGCGCCACGCGGCCAATCACGGGTGTTGCAGCCGCAACGCTTAGCAACAACATGCTCTACCTCCAAAGTACCGGAGGGCTGACGCCACTCGGTTCGCCTGATTTCGGAGAACAGTGCGACTCTGTGCCCACGGATCTCGTGCAACTGGGAACGCCGCACGCAGCATTGCTGAATTCAGGAGTTCATGCATGGCCACGCTGATTGCCATTGAAGGGATCGACGGAGCAGGAAAAGGGACTCAGGCCGCTCGACTCGTGGCATCACTTCGCGACATGGGCCTAAAAGCCGATTCACTACAATTTCCCCGGTACGGAGCCACGACGTTCGGTTCCGCCATTGGCGATTTTCTGAACGGTCGCTTCGGATCGCTGAACGAAGTGCATCCGCAACTGGCTGCCGTGTTGTATGCGGGCGATCGATATGAATCACGGTCGTTATTGCTGAAGATGATGGAAGAAAATGATGTCGTCGTGCTGGATCGCTTCGTCGGATCCAATCTCGCACATCAATCCGCCAAACTCGACGGCGACGCTCGCATTGAATTGATCAAGTGGATTGAAAAGATTGAGTTTGAAGTCTTCGCACTGCCGCGTCCACAACTCAACATTCTGATCGACATGTCGTCACAGATGAGTCGCGAACTGGTCGCTCGCAAAGCTGTTCGCGACTACACGGATCAGCAAGCCGATCTCCAGGAATCCGACCTGCCCTACCTTGAAAAAGTCCGCCGTTGCTACCTCGCCCTCGCCCACAGCCGCCTCGACTGGCGGACGGTGCATGGCCTGAAGGACGACGGAGCGCTTAGAACTATTGACGAGGTCGCGACAGAGATCTTGACGATCGCACAGCAGTCGGTCAGAACCGCTGGATCCACTTGACAATTCGCACTGTACGGATAAGCTGAGTTGATGTGTTACGTTTCAAGTTCATAGGTTGGTTTGGATTCAAGGGCGGCTATCGACGATGGAAACACAACACAACACTAGCAGAGTTCTGGGCTGAGAAGGCATCCGATATCCAAAGTGTTCAGTCGATTGAAAAATCCAGTGCTGGAACGCTTGCGGATAATCTCTGGAGTCGAATTAATGGAATTCGGGGTTGTGCATTCGGATTCCGAACGCAAAAACTGCGACGTGTGCGGAACTCGGAAAGGCGACTCTGTGGAGTGGATGTTCTGGAAAAGCGGCAGCTTCTGTCGCAGGATTCGTTTGTCATTCCTGCCAACGTGGCTGATACATTTACCGCACTAACGGCCAATGGACAACGTGCGGCAGCAGAATTCGAGAGTCGCGCCAACATCCTCCTGGAAAAAGCGGGTTTGCATTCGCCGTATCAAATGGCGACTGAGATTCGTTCAACGAACAGCAAGTTTCTGCAAGTTGCGAACATGACACCTCAGGGAAATAACATTCCACCGGGAACGTTTGGAACTGCGATCAGGAACTTGTTCAATCAGGATTCCAGTCAGTTTGCCAGCCAGGTTGAATCGCTGGTCAGTGACTTCTCCACGAACAGTACGAAAAAGCCCGCAACTCTGCCGACCTCGTTTGATTCCGGAACTGTACTCACCTTCCCCGGCATGCCGTGGATGTCGTATTCAACCCCATTCTATGTCCTGGGTGCTGACGGATGGGCCAGCGTCACGCCAACGTCCGTCAGTGCTGTTGCAAAGAAAGAACAGACGAATTCTAATGCAGCACCAGGCTGGATTGACACGTTCAAGCAGACAGCGTCGTGGTATGACACAACGACCACAAACGGTTTTTTTGAATTTGACATTGCCAAGAATAGGACGTCTCCGGACGGTCTGACTTCGCTGACGTATGATATCAAGTTCCGTGAAACGGAAGGTTCACCGCTGCATGTCGAGGGCGTGTTTCACCAGCGAGACGGTGCCTGGATTCGAGATGTCAGTTTCAAGGCTGATGGGGACAATTTCTCCCTTGGCGATGCAACGTTAAAATACGAAAACGGTGGTACGGTTGTTGGTGCCAGGTATCATGTGCATGGAGAAGGCGGTATTGATCCAAAGCGCATCTGGACCGGAGAGTTCTCGACGGCACGAGATGTTTTTGACCAGCCGATGAAGTTTGTTGGAGGCAGCCAGTATGTCAATGACGGTACGCTCAGTGCGTTCGCCGCTGCCGGGCTGAAACTGGATCAGTCATGGCTCGTCGTGGGTTTGGGCCACCAGGATCGCGATGGCGCGCAGACGCAAAACATCGGGCAGGTCGCGTTCTATCTGCAACAAGACCTTGGACCTTTGGGCGGTATTGGAACGACATTATCCTACGCAGGGAATGGCGGGCCACGAAGGGACGATTCCTGATATCAGTGTCCTTGCCGACGATCGGGTCACGAGATTGCCTGATTGATACTGGAATGAACACGGCTCTGGCGCTTCAGACTTCACAACTGGAACAGCTTGTCCGCAGTGGAGACGCAATTCGAATCTCTCAAGATGGAGCGGCAACGTTGGGTGTCAATAGTAAGCAATCCGCAATCAGGCTCTATTGGTTGCGTTACGTCGATGTAGCAGGAAAACGATTTGAAAATGTTCTGGCGACGACGTCCCAGGAAGCCATCATTGGAATGCAGATTCTTCGGCATTTCGACGTTACTTTCAATTTGAAACAACGTTTGCTCCGCATGGAGCCACTGGACAGTGCGGATCGTGCCAGGTTTGCTGTACGGGGGACCGATTTCAAGGCTGTGTTTCATCCGTCCGGAAGGCTGTTCTTCCGTGATGATAAATACTCAAACGGCGCGACAGAACTTTCTGGCATCAAGCCGGGGGATGAGATCATTGAGATCGACGGAGACTCAGTCGATCAGTGCACATTCTACTCGGTCACGGACCGATTTTCTAAGGCTGGCACAAATCTGCATCTCAAATGCCGACGCGACGGCAAAGAGTTTGAGGTGGATCTTGTTCTCAAATCTCGATATCAATACCCGCCCGAATGGCCCCCGGAACGAGAGGAATTCAACCCGGATGCTGTGCCAGAAAAGTAGATAATGCTGAACGGCAATGAACAAACTCGGATGTGATCAGCATCCGAAGTTGCAACTTTCTGAGTCATCAACCATGCACACCAAAGCTGGATTTACCATTCATCGCGGCAATATTTTTGGGAAGTTGATCTGTCGTGGTTCGGTTGTGTTTTGTTGTCGCTGCTGATCCTGCCTCAGGACAAGTCGTCCGACCTGCAGACTCGCCCGTTTGAATGTACCGGACTGTATATTGTGCCGGTACGAGTCTACGATCAGGACGTGTTGGGATTGATAGACACTGGATCTACTGCCTGTATTCTTGACAAAGAATTCTTCAAAAATCAACTTGCGGCCGAAGCCGTTGACCGC
>QWQG01000135.1 GCA_003670925.1 Planctomycetota bacterium
AAGTCGGCAAACGCCACTGTGACGCAGCGAGCCCCCGCTTCCACAAGTCGCCGCGCGGCAAGAAACTTCGACATATGCGCCTGATAGCCAAGATTCGAATACGGCAGACACTCCGGATCATCCTTGCCATAACGCTCCCGAATGTGAGGTTCCTCTCGCGACAAATCCAGTGCTTCAACAAGCCGACTGGAACTGAGAATCCCCATGGCTCGCTCGGTCAAAGCATCCGACCCTGCCGACGCGGTCAATTTCTGATCAACCTCGCGGCGAAACTGATCTAGGCTTGTCAACAAAGCCCCGCGACTGCGTATTCGATCCAGGCTTATGTCGCGAAGTATCATATCATTCATGGCATCGCTTGAAGGCTTGAACGGGGCATGAGCCATTCCCAGATAGCCAGGCCCGGGAAGGTTGTACGGCTGATGCTGCATTTTCATCGACAGGTCGATGGCCGCAGGAACCGAGGGATCGACCGGCCTATGCAGCCGGGAAAGCACACTGCCAATTTCCGGCCATCCTCCCTGCGGTTGTGTTCCGAAAGTGCGACCAGTGACACATTGAAACGACGAGTGTCGTTCCTCCGCACCAACCAGAGAACGAATGATCGCAAACTTGTCCATCATCGATGCGACACGCGGCATCAATTCGGAAATCTGAATGCCCGGCACATTCGTGGACACCGGCTGGAACTCACCCCGAATCTCCGACGGCGCATTGGGTTTCAGATCGACCATATCTTGGTGCGGAGGACCACCAGTCAAGTAAATCATGATGACCGCTTTGTGAGACGAACGAATGCCTGCGCGGTCTTCCGCTCTTAACAATTGAGGCAGTGTCAGCCCGGCAACCGCCAATGAACCTATCGAAAGAAAACTTCGACGAGGCCGTCGGTCGCACAGTCGAATTCGACCGCCGGAAAACGTCAGCATGAAATGCTCCCGAATCTGCAGCCTGTAAATCAGCTTCGCTACAGCAATATGAACAAAACCCGAGCGAAAAATCCATCTGAACGACAACACAAATCCTGCTCCAAAGTGAAGCGGATCCTACCCGGCATGACGGTCGACGGCAAGGATTTCCCGTTGCCGTCCCCGCTCTGGTTGCAGTCGCGGATTTCGGTGAAGTGTCTTATGCAGCGTTCCAGTAGGTTTTCCAGAGATCGCTGTACATGATAGACCAGAGGCCTGCCATTCGGTTGACTCGGCGGACTTTCCAGCGGGCACCTGTTTGTTTCAGGCGGCGACCGATCAGATTCTTGCAGGCACCCTCGATCTGGCCGCTTCCGATCGAGCGAGCCTGCAACTCCAGTGATGTCTGCAGTGTTTGCTGAATCAGTTTCCGCCCCTGAATCATCGCGAGCTTCTCCGCGACTGCACCCGCGCACCGGGGGGGGAAGGGACTCTTGGGAGTGGTGAGTCCGCTGGACTTGGAGAGTCAGGGTGCGAGTTGACGGTACACTTCGGATTTCAGTCGTGACGGACGTAGGAATTTCCGGGCAAGCGGCGGATCAGGCGGCGCATTTCCAGGACGGTCAGTGTCGCGAGGACACGAGAGGATTCTAGGTTACAGGCACGCAAGATCTCGTCGACGCCTGTTGGCTGCGAGTTGATCTGATTGAGAACTTCGGTTTCCTGGAGGGTCAGGCCCAGTTCGCGTGGAGAATGAATGGTGACGCTTGCCGACTGTGTGGATGGCACTGGCAGCGGACCAAGTTCGCTCAGCACGTCATCGACATTTCGCACCAGCGTCACTCCGTCACGAATCAGGTCATGGCACCCGGCGCTTGCCAGACTATCCACTGGTCCCGGCAGGGCGAAGACCTCTCGGCCTTGTTCCAGAGCATGTCGCGCTGTGTACAACGCTCCGGAACTCCGCGTGGCTTCGATCACAATCACGCCCAGACAGATTCCACTGATGATGCGATTGCGTTGCGGGAACAGTCCGGGTAACGGACGCTGATCCAACGGCATTTCGCTTAACACGGCACCTTGCTGAGAAATTTCTTCGGCGAGGTCTTTGTGTTCGGGCGGATAGATCGTCTTCACACCGCTGGCCATAATCGCCAGCGTGCGGCCTCCGGCTTTCAACGCACCCCGATGCGCGGCCGCATCAATGCCGCGGGCCAAACCGCTCACGATCGTAAACCCGGCTCGAGACAACGCCGCCGCCATCCGTTCGGCCTGTCTCCGACCATAAGCCGTGCAACGCCTCGAACCCACGATGCCAATCGCCAGTTCATCCTGTGGCAGCAACACGCCTTTTCGATAGAGCACAGTCGGTGAATCGCAGATTTCGCGCAGCCGTTGCGGATAAGCACGATGCTTCTGATCCAACACATCGACTTGCAGAGCGTGGCATTCCAGCAGTATCAGGCGGGCTTCGTCGAGCAGTCCCGGACTGACAATCGACGCTGCCGTTTTTGGCCCGATGCCACTGACCGTCAGTAAAATCTCTGTCGGCTGTAACAGCACATCGCAGGCGGTGCCAAAGTGTTCCAAGAGCGCAGACTGCAGCTTTGGTCCGATTCCAACTGCGAGCGATAACGCCACGAGTGCCACAAGTTCGTCAGAAAATTCTGGAGAGGGTGGCGTGTCGGGAATCATGACTACTCAAGCAATTCCGGGTCACTGGTTGTTTTATCGCGTGCCCATGCGACTTTGCCATGTTGCAGCAGACAGACCAGTCGCGGAATATGCACTTTTGTCCGTCGTACGTTGTACCAAGTATCGGCGGAGGATTCGAAAACAGCAACCGTGGCGGTGGGAACTGACAGACTTTTGTCCGCCCAGGCGCAAATCAGCCCGGCAATGCCTGGATTGTGGCCGACGATCAATACGGCTGATTCGTCTTCTAACGGGTTGTCGCAGATGGCCTTTTCAAACAACTTTGCCGTTGCCAGATACAATTCATCCAGATCCAACCGAGCTGCAGTCAGCTGCATTCCTTCGGCCACCAGATCCGCCGTTTGGCGAGTTCGCTCGGCGGCGGACGCGATGATGCGGTCGATGCGAAAACCGCGGCTGAGCAAAGTCGTCGCGGTTTCACCTGCGAGCCGGATTCCATCTTCGGTCAGACACCGTGCGAAATCCGGCACATGAGATTCCTCGCTCGCAGCTTCCGCGTGGCGCATGAGCAGAATGGTCTTAATAGGCTTACTCCCATTCAATTGTCGCGGGCGGTTTCGAACTCACGTCGTACACGATTCGATTAATACCACGGACCGAATTGATAATCCGCGTAGAGATCTTTGCGAGGATCTCGTAGGGGAACTGATACCAGTCTGCCGTCATGAAGTCTTCAGACTGAATGGCTCGAATCGCGGCCACGTTTTCATAGGTACGACTGTCTCCCATCACGCCGACAGACTGCACGGGAAGCAACACCACAAACGCCTGCTGAATATCGCGATAGATTCCGGCCAGATGCAGTTCTTCGATCAGAATCGCATCGGCTTCACGAATCACATGCAAACGCTCTTCAGTCACTTCACCCAGACAGCGGACGGCCAGTCCAGGGCCAGGGAATGGATGTCTCCAGACCATGACTTCCGGCAGTCCTAGTTCAAGACCCATGCGTCGCACCTCATCCTTGAACAGGTCGCGGAGTGGTTCGATCAATTCAAAGCCTAGCTCCGCTGGCAGGCCCCCGACATTGTGGTGCGACTTAATGGTCGCGGCTGGGCCGTCGGGATTTGCGCCGGATTCAATCACGTCCGGATAGAGTGTACCCTGAGCCAGAAATTTCGCATTGGGGATCGACTTAGCTTCATCGCGAAAGACATCGATAAAGACTTTACCAATGATTTTGCGTTTATGCTGAGGATCTGAGACACCTGCGAGTTCACCGAGGAATCTCTCACGGGCATCGACCACGTGCAGATCCGTCTTAAAGTGTTTCGAAAACTGTTCTTCGACCTGTTGCCGCTCATCCTTTCGCAGCATTCCGTTGTCTACAAAAATGCACGACAACTGATCACCGATCGCTTTTGAAATCAAAGCCGCCACGACCGACGAATCCACGCCCCCGGATAATCCGCAGATGACCTGATCTGTGCCCACGATCGTGCGAATGCGATCCATCTGTTGTTCGATGAGCGAACTGATCCGCCATGTGCCTTTACAGCCGCAGATTTTCAGCACAAAGTTGGCCAGCAGGTGACCACCAAACTGCGTATGCGTGACTTCGGGATGAAACTGCAGTCCGTAGATCACGCGGGATTTGTGGCGGACGGCCGCGTTGGCGCACGTGGCCGTTGACGCGATCGTTTCAAAATCGCCGGCGAGGGTTTCGACCTGATCGCCGTGACTCATCCAGGCATCGAACGTCTTAGAAATGCCGTCGAACAAAAAATTGGTCGCCGTCCCTAGAGCCAACTGCGTACACGGTGCGCGGCCGAATTCACGCGCATGGGCGGGGAGAATTTTTCCGCCTAGCGTGTGACAGGTGATCTGCATTCCATAACAGATGCCAAGGATCGGGATCTTCAGATCGTAAATTGCGGGATCGATTGTCGGTGCCCCGGTGTCGTAAACGCTGGCCGGACCACCAGACAGGATGATGCCTTTGGGGTTGAGCGCCATGATACGGTCGGCGGACAAATCATGCCGCACAACTTGGCAGAACACATTCTGATCACGCACGCGGCGCGCGATGAGTTGCGCGGTCTGCGAGCCGAAGTCCATGACGAGGATGCGCTCCTGCTGCGCCGCCGGAGCAGAACTCAACGTGACTTCATGGGCAGTGGAGGCTGAATCTGTAGAACGAGAACCAACCATGAGGGACATCTATCTCATGAAGAACGGCACCGTGGCCTGTCACAGCCTAAAAGCATGGCTCCGATGACTGGTCACTGAACAGCGCCTGGTGACTTGGCCTCAAGCCATCACCCGTTGAGCGATGAGTTTGAGAAAAACGTGACAGCTTAGCAAGCAAGTTCTGGCGTTCAATCCGATGCCTGTCACGCTGTTCAATTCCCCTCATATTTTCTTGTAACCCCGATCTTTTCTTGAGATTTTGCCTGCTCAGTCCTGAGACAACTGTTTCACGGGTGAAAATTGACACTGCCACTTGACGTAGACCGGGCTGAAGTCATTATTCCTCGGTCGTGCATCGAAATCATAAATTTGCGGGCAAGCGGGAGCGAATGCCTTGGCGTTTTGGTTTTAGGTGTGTGCAGCGGCCCTACAAGTTTTATTAAACGCAGGGTTGGGGGGTAGCCTAAAGTTCGCCGTCGCGCGGTGGCGGGAAGATTTGCGTTGGAGGCACAAGGCAACATTGCCGCAGCCATACATGGATTCGGAAATCCAATGAGTTTGGGAAGAGCAGGATCGGGTTGGCGAGTTTCCTCGGCAGACGTCGAACGGATTATTCCGTTTGAACTGCTGTTGGATCGAATTGCCGACGAACGCAGTTCTGACTGGATTGCGGTTCGCCGCTACCTGCACACGCATCCGGAGCCCAGCGGTGATGAAGTCCAGACCACGCAATTTATAGCCGAGCGACTGCTGGCGCTCGGGATCGTGGCGGACATCCCCGCACGCGGAGTGGGAGTCCTTGCCGATTTGAAGATCGGATCACCGGCTGCGGATGCTCCGATTGTGGCGATTCGCGCGGACATTGACGCATTGAGAATGCAGGATCGCAAGGCGGTTCCATATGCGTCCGGTTGTCCGGGAGTCGCCCATGCCTGCGGCCACGACGCGCATATGACGGTTGTCCTTGCCGCTGCGGAACTGATCACAACTCTCGCGCGACGACTCCCAGAATCGGATGTTCCGTCCGCTCATTTTCGATTTATTTTTCAGGCTGCCGAGGAGACTGCTCAGGGAGCTAACTGGATGGTCGAAGACGGTGCTTTGCTCGGCGTGACGTCGATTTTGGGACTGCATGTAGATCCGACAATCCCGGCGGGCAAAGTCGGAATTCGCTACGGCGTGCTGACGGCTCAGGTGGATGAAGTCTTGCTTGAAGTTCGCGGCAAAGGAGGTCACGCGGCGAGACCTCAGCACACAAGTGATCCGATTGGAACAGCCGCAATGCTGGTGTCTGCCTTGTATCAGTCCGTCCCTCGCCGCGCAGATTCGTTGACGCCGATGGTGTTTTCGGTCGGTTCAATTCATGGTGGCACGGCGTCGAACGTGATTCCGGATCGAGTTGAAATCACGGGTACGCTGCGATCTACTGATCAGCGGACGCGTGACAGTGTGCTCAGTAGTATTCGGCAGATTTGTGCGGGCATCGCCGCCGCAACTGCAAATACGATTGACGTGACCTATCGCAGTCCGTTGGGTTCTGTGATCAACGACATCACCGTGACGTCGGCGATCGAAGCTGCGACGATTCAGGTCGTCGGCGGTGAAAATATTGTCCTCATTGATCGCCCGAGCATGGGAGGTGAGGACTTTGCGGTCTACATCGATCATGTTCGCGGAGCGCAGTTTCGCTTGGGCTGTGCCGGGCCGGAGGGTGATTGGCCGCTCCTGCACGCGCCCACCTTTGATGTGGCTGAAAGGGCAATTCCGCTGGGAGCGAGGATCATGACACGTGCGGCTTTGCTCCTGGCGCTGATCGGGCCGGAGCCAACGTCATGACAATCATGCGATTTACTCCAAATACTAGCCCTACGATCGGCGTGGAGATTGAACTTCAACTGATCGATTCCAAAGAATTGGGACTGACCAGTGCCATTGATCAAGTGCTGGCTGCGTTGCCCGAGCATCTCCGCGATTCCGTGAAGCCGGAACTGATGCAATGTTATGTCGAAATTAACACCCGGATCTGCCGCAATGTGCGCGAAGTAGGTGAAGATCTGCGGGACAAATTGACGCAATTGGAGTCGATCATTCATCCCATGGGCGTCCGCTTATTGTGGTCCGGGACGCATCCATTTTCTTCATGGCGGCATCAGAAGATCACCAATCATGAACGCTACGCGCGACTTGTCATGTTAATGGAAGACGTCGTCAGGCGTCTGGTGACATTTGGCCTGCATGTGCATATTGGTGTCGATTCTGGTGACAAGGCTGTGATGGTCTGCGACCGGATGCTGCACTATGTGCCTTTGCTGCTAGCATTGTCGGCAAACTCGCCATTCTGGGAAGGCCGCAGCACGGGGTTGCAGTCCAATCGTTCGAAGATCATGGAAGGTCTGCCCACGGCCGGTCTGCCGTATCAAATGCGCAACTGGAGCGAGTACGTCTGGCTGGTCAAGCATCTGCGGGAAACCGGGTTTATCAATTCCATTCGCGAAATTTGGTGGGATATCCGTCCGCATCATGATTTCGGAACGGTCGAACTGCGTGTCTGTGACGTGCCACCATGCCTCGATCACGTGCTCGCGATTACAGCCTTGGTGCAGTGCCTCGTGCATACGATTTCGAATGAGATTGACGAAGGCACGTTTTTATCGGAATACCATCCGATGATGGTCGAACAGAACAAATGGCGGGCGACACGTTACGGTGCCGACGCCGCCCTCGTGAGTTCCTCGACGTTTCAGCAACGTTCAGTGCCGGAACTTGTAGAAGAGTTAACCGCGCGGCTGACACCAACGGCCATTGAGCTCAATTGTCTGGCTGAATTAAGATCTGTGCTGACGCTTCCCGCAGCCAGTGGTGCGCGACATCAGGTGGCGATCTACGAAGCCACGGGCAGCCGCCGCAAAGTTGTCGAAAAGCTGCTAGAACGCCCAGCGTTTTAGAACTATTCGAAATTATGTCACACTTGGTTGTCAGCCGCTTGCGCTAGAGGTCGTGCTTCAGTGGATTCGTTACGGCGTGCAGGTTTGATTGCGATGTTTTGTTGGTGCCGGATTCGTCAAAATTCGGCCATGAGAATGCACACCTTTGAATTCTTGCGAATCCGGCTACATTCCAATTGTGGCGATGCGGGGTATAGTAGAGTGTGCTGTGCTCCGTGTTACGCAACCCACCCCATGCAGGAAATGAGTTTTGTGAAATGTCATTGAAAATTGTGCTGATGGGGACAGGCGAATTTGCTGTGCCGCCGTTTCGCGGGCTGTTGAATTCGCCGCATGAGATCGTCGGAGTCCTGACGCAGCCGGACAAGACGGGGCGCGGACATCATCAACACACAAATCCGGTGAAGGAGCTGGCGATCGCGAAGGCGGTGCCCGTGTTTCAGCCTGAGCGAGTGAATCGCCCCGAGATGCTGGCTACACTGCGTTCACTGCAGGCTGATCTGTTTATCGTGGCTGCGTATGGTCAGATTCTGAAGCCCGAACTGCTGGCCATTCCGCGATTGGGTGCCTTCAATCTACACGGTTCTTTACTTCCGCGTCATCGCGGTGCGGCTCCCGTGCAGTATGCAATCTGGAAAGGTGATGCGGTCACTGGTGTGACTATTTTTCAGATTGAAGTCGCTCTAGATTCTGGGCCAATGGTCGGGCGCGTCGAAACGCCAATTGGCGAACTGGAGACTTCCGGCGAACTCATGTTGCGGCTCGCGGAATTGTCGGTGCCGCTCACGCTAGAAGTGGTCCAGCATCTCGCGGCAGGCACTGCCGTGCTTCAACCGCAGGATACGGCGTTTGTCACGCTCGCCCCGAAGATTCCGCGCGAAGCCGGAGAGCTTGACTGGTCGAAGTCTAGGCATGAAATCGATTGTCACATTCGCGCGATGCAGCCGTGGCCTAGGGCAGCGTCGGTGTTGCAACGACGCAACCAACCGCCCTTGCGGTGTCTTGTGTGGCAAGTCGCTGCTCTGAACGCTGCTAGTCTGCCGCCGGGTCGAATTGTTCCGGGCCGAGTTCAGGGGTATCAGGGCAGATTGCTGGTAGGTGCCGGTGACGGATGGCTGGAGATTTTGAAACTGCAACCCGAAGGCCGGAAAGCCGTCGATGGACGTTCGTTCGTCAATGGATATCCCCTGGCTGAGAGTGATGGATTTCTGACGACTGACGAGCATGAATCATGAATCAGCGATTTATGCATGCGGGACAAATCACCTTGAATTGGGTAATCCGCGGCTGGTCGCACCCGTCGATTTGCGCTCAGACCGTGCAGCAGGGTCTCGACGTCAGTTCCATTCCGGATTGCGAACGTCGTGCGGCAGAACGCGCGTCAGGCGATGCAGTTTTCGCATACAGACTTCCCACAGGCCGTACGGATCTTCCTCTAGTAATAGACTTCCGGCGGACGGCAAGACATTCCAGTCGCCGCGGGCCATTTCACTTTCCAACTGTCCTGCGCTCCAACCGGCATATCCGCTGATGAGTCGGAACTGGATGTTCGTACCCGGGGGGGCTTTCTTTCGCACGACTTCATCAAAGGAAGTTTCACTGCCTGCAAGGAACAATTCTGGCGAAATTTCCTGATCCTGTGTGCCTAGCGTCACGCAGTTGTGCAGTACGAAGAGGGCATTCTGTTCAACAGGCCCGCCGCAAAAAACAGGCGCATCGATGCTGTTGACTGGGTCATGCTGGGCGAGTGCTTTTCCGATCGTGGTACTGGTCGGGCGATTCACAATGAGCCCCATCGCGCTGTCCGAACTATGTTCGAGCAACAAGACAACGCTCCGATAAAAATTTGGATCGCGGAGGTGATGCGCGGAAATTAGAAACGAACCTTGGAGTGAAACAGTCATAAGTAGCCTCACCAAAATGGGGCGAGTACGGTGCTGGACGAAATGGACGAAAATTGACAGATATCAGCAAAAACGTCGGACGCGATGATCTAGCGCACGGGAAACACGGAGTGTAGTTTGTTATGCTCTCAATCTTGTTCAAGGCGACAATGCCGATTTTATGTTGTGATTTCAAAAAAGTCCGGAAGATTTGTTCGGTATGAATACCCCGCAGCATCATCAGGCACTGCATATCGAGCTCTGCGTGGGCGGCATTGACGACGTGCAGCTTGCCGCAGAATTGCAGATCGAGCGGATTGAACTGAATTGCGGCATGGCCGTCGGAGGCCTGACACCGCCAGCGGGCCTTGTTGCGGCAGCAAGACGCATTTTTTCTGGTCCGATCATCGCGATGGTGCGTCCGCGCGAGGCGGGGTTTACTTATTCGGAGGCGGAATTTACGCATATGTTGGACGACTGCGAATTCCTGCTGGCGGCGGGAATCAACGGGATCGCCATCGGATGCCTGCTGCCAGATGGCAACATTGATCTTGCACGAAGCACACGGGTTCGCCGCCTGTTTCCGACCACAACACTTGTCTGCCACAAGGCGTTCGATGTGACTCCGGATTTGCAACTTGCCAGTCAGCAGTTGATTGACTGCGGCTTCGACCGCATTCTGACCAGTGGAGGCTGTGCCGCCGCGATTGATGGATGTCGAAAGATCCGAAGTCTGCTTGATGCCTATGGCAGACAGATTGAATATGTAATTGGCGGCGGCGTACGGGCCCACAATCTGGAATTGATTGTGCGTGAATCAGGTTGTGATCAGGTTCACACGGCCGCCCGCGGTGTGGTTGTTGATCCGTCCATGAATGGCAATACAACGCTCGATTTCGGTAACATCCGTGAGCGTGAAGTTTCGGGCTATGGTGCTACTGACGCTTGGCAACTTCGCGAACTGCTGGCGATCGCGTCAAGGGTTTTCGGAATACGTTGAGTGACGGAGACATCACGATGACGCCCTCACTGCCGATTATTGAATCATGCGATCATTGTTCGGCCTGCTGTCGTCGAACCCCGATTCCGCCGTTTCAACCGGGTGAGGAATTCGTCTGGAACGTACCTCCGGAATGGCTGATCCCCGTGGAGCAACGCATTGCGGCTGATCAGCAGTTTGAACTTCTGCCGTGCGTCTGGCTGGATCAAAACTCCGACCGCTGCCTGCATTACGAATTCCGTCCCCAGGCCTGCCGCGACTTTCAGATCAACAGCGATCTCTGTCGTCTATCGCGCTGGGATGAGGAAACAGGGTGACGCGAAGTGAATCCGTGGCAAAAAGGCGTGGCGCGGCACCGCAATATTCAACACGTCGAACAAGAATGTCCGACGGACATCACACATCCGTTACGGGGCCATGCGGGGATCGTAAATTTTAGCTGCGGACGATGTCTCTACGCTCTGCTTGACCGGGATCACAGGGAAGCGGCGATGTTGGGTTTCGAGCAAGTGTTCCAGCAGAATGCGGCGAACTTCGGCGACGGCCTCCGGATGACGATGGACTTCGCTGTGGCTGGCTCGGACGATTTTTTCGCTGGACGCATCTGCGCAATGCGCACTGCGATAGGCGACAACACCATCGGTCCAGTTGGCTTGGGAAGATCCACGCTTGATCCCAACGATGTTATGATGTTTGACGTCGTCAGGAACGCGGGTTTCCCGGATCAGTCGCAGCACACCCGATTGTTTTGTGAGCGAATCCATACTGGTGCGCTGAGTGGCGAAACTGTCCCACCAGCTTTTGTCATCCTGTTCAAAGATGACCCGACTGAGCTGATAGGTTTTCGCCGGAAGCCAGACGAGCGAACCACTCAACCATTGCGTGAAACGATTTGAGAGTGAGCTGCCATTGTACGGGCTGGCAATGGTGACGATCCGATCGACTGAAGGATTGGATTCGAAGAAAAACACTCGCCGAATGTCCGATTTGACTTCGGCATTGGCTTTCAAGGAATCGACAGGCCTGTTACTCACGGAACTCCACAATTTATTGCCGCTGTTGATCGTGAGCATCTGCGAGATCAGGCCGCCCATGCTATGCCCCACAACGACCATTTCATTCAGTCGATCATGGCGATGATATGGGTCGCAGTCGTGCCGCACCTTCTCCAATTCTTCCCGCAGTTTGGCAGCCGAGAACGCCAGCGGCTCTCCGGTCGGGTAGAGATAGAACCAGAACTGGTACTTCCGACGAATTTCCGGGTCCGCCTGCAGATCGTTGAACATTTCCATCCATGTCATGGGACTGGACCAGACGCCATGCACCATTAAAACGGGGATCCGGTCCGGGTCGTATGGCTGCACCATGTACAGCCCGGAAATTTTGTCGGCTCGATCCGGGCGAAGATAGCCCCACGTGTCCAGGAGACTGAGATCTTTGTTGCTCAGATATCGTGCCAGCGGCGTACTAACGTCTGTCTCGAGCGGCATCATCGTATCGCCAACCAACATGCCGTCCGATTCGCGCGGATCGAAGATCTGCAAGCGTGCATCTGCTGGTGTTTCATCATCAAATCGAAGCACCAGCGTAGCCGCAAAACTCATCCCTTTTGGATAGTATTTTTCAACGGGATCACTTTGCTCCGGCTGCCTGCGACTGACAATAATCGGCACTCCGAGTCCTGCAGACGTGTTACGACTGCGAAGATTTTTGAGTTGGTAGTCTGAGACAAATTCGAAATCGCCCATCTGATCGAGTGTCAAGAGTCGTGATGAAAACGGAATCTCAAAATGCAATTGCCGATGACTGATCGCCAAAAAAACTGGTTCCCCTAGTTGCGATTTTCCTACATCTTGGGCGATCCGCAACAGTTTTTCTGAACTGGCGTTGTAGACTTCTGATGTGCCGCGATGCTGCGGATCATTCGGGTCCGGTTGCCGACCACCGGAGTCCGGTGTGGCAAAGTAACGCCATGCAGACTTAGCAGAATCAAAATACAATTCTGATGCCAGTTGGACATCGTGGGTTTTCGCAGCTTCCGCGCCGAGGTACTTGAGTTCGGCAAGGGCGTGAACGGCTTCGTGAAATTGTGCGGTGTCGGTGTGTTGCTGCGTGTGCCGAATCATGCTCTTCAGATCAGCAGTCCCCTGATATCCGGTTTGACGCAGGAAGATATCGGTCCGCTGCGAATACTTCACCAATCCAAAGGCGGTGGTATTCATCCGATCTGTCAGCGGGTTATGCGGTCTTTCACGCAGTTGCACAAATTCTGTCGTCGCGCAGCCACAAGCCAGCAGCAGGCTGCAATAAAGCAGCACTGGCCGAACTTGCAAGACGATGTGACGAGTAGACGCCATGCAGATAGAAATCTGAATTGAGGGAGCAGCGCAAGAGACAAAAATGAAAAAGCCAACGCGCAGCGGCAGCAGGGAACGCGACGCAACTCGTTTTGCCGTGTAGAGTCACCGTTCTTGAAATCTGCGTCAATATGTCATTGCATGACGCCGGGGCTTTAGTAAATCTAGGTAGCATGCAACTGGCGATGCCGGGACATATTGCTTTTAATGCTTGACAAGATGCTGCATGATGCGTCGCCGATTTGGAAGAATTTGTTGTCTTCAATGCTCTTGAGGCCGCAGTCTCACGACTTCGCCTGCCACGAAATATCCCGCTAAACAGCTGTCAGGAATGTTGTGGGTCGCACGCGTTCAAAATTAGTTGCCGCAATTTGGAGTGCCGTGTGCGGCAGTGTGCTGATGTCGGGCATGGTGTGGACGGTGCTCACGGAACCTCGTCTCAGCGCTGGATTCTGGCCGCGGGACATCGGTAAAGTCGTGGTGCAGGCCTGTGGCGGAACGACCGATTTTCGCTTCGCGGCTGACCCGCAGATTGAACTTTCGTGGTTGTCAGTAGTGGTGCGACTTGCGGCCCTGCTAATCTTGGGTGCAACGGTGTCAGTCAGCTGGACACAGCTGCGTGCGACGCCTCATGCCGCACGGCGCAAGAGCCAACGAATCGTGACGGTATTCCTCTCCACGATCGTAGCGATCTCACGACCATGGTGGTTTGCCGGATTCTGGATTGTGGCGTGGCTGCTTGCCACCTCGACAAGCAACCCCGCATTTCTGAATTTCCTCCAGTTCACGACGCCTTTGCTGGCCGCTTTGCTGTGGGCCCTGTCGCTCAACGGTTTCTGCAATTCGATGGCAGTTGCAGGACCGGCAACTGCCGTGAGCCAGAACGGCGCTGGCAACGCGACACGAGGTCGGAAGGAACTGCTGGTTGTCCTGCTGGCGGCAGTTTGCTGGGAAGCCACATCGTTTTGGATGAATGAACGGCTCTATGCGGGTCTGTTGGTGCCGCATGGAGATTCAGCTATGTATGAAGAACATCTATGGAATGTCTGGCACGGCAAAGGATTTCGCAGCTATTTAGATCAAGGTTTGTTTTTGGGTGAGCACATTCAGGTGATTCACTTATTTTTGCTTCCGCTGCATAGAATCTGGCCTTCGTATCTGATGCTTGAGCTCGTGGCTTCGTGTTCGTTGGCGATCTGCGTAATCCCCATCTTTTCGATGACAAAACGTCATTCCGGAAGTTCATGCGCCGCCATGTGGCTGTCGTTGGCGTGGCTGCTGTACTTTCCGATGCACTTCCTCGACATTGCGATTGATCTCAAAACACTGCGGCCCAGTTGTTACGGTCTTCCCTTCCTTTTCTGGGCAATTGATTTTGCTGAACGCCGCCGCCTAATCTCTTCATCAGTGTGCTTTCTGATCGCGTTGACGACGCAGGAAGACTTTGCCCTTGTCGTTGGATCTATCGGAGCGGTCTTTTTTCTGATCGCGCGACAGAATTCCACAGGCCTTCCGTCGGGCGAAGCAAAACGTGTGGCATGCTGGTCGATAGGGCTGCTGGTCTGTTCTGTGGCTTGGGTATTGCTCGCGGTGTTGGTGGTAATTCCCGCCTTTCGAGGTGGCGAAGTGGTTCATTACAGCCGTTATTTCGGAGATCTAGGACATAGCCCGGGTGATCTCTTGCGGACGGCACTGCATGCACCAGGTAAGATTGTGACGCAGTTGGTCAGTCTGAGGACGCTGTTTTACGTGCTTGTGTTGACGGTTCCGCTGGGCCTGAAGCCCCTGCGACGGCCGCTGTATCTGCTCGCCGGTGCGGCCACATTTGGGATGTTAAGCCTGATCCAGTTGGGGAACAGTTCGGCCACGACCGAGATGTCCGGACTTGCCGAATTGCCGCCGATCCCGTTCCATCATTTTCACGCTCCGCTGCTTCCCGTGCTATTTTGGGCGGCAGCGGCCAGTCTGGGTTCCAACAACGGGATCCGCCGGGGAGTTGGGCAACGTCAGCCTAATGGCACTTGGTTTCGGTTCGTAGTCCCGCCTTTAGGCGGAATTGCGGCTGGAGTTGCCAACAAATTCCGGCTAAAGCCGGGACTACAAACTCGCCGCAACGCCGTGAGTGCAGCCAGACTGGCGTTCTTCTGTGCGGCGTTTACCGGGATTTCCGGTTCACTCATGCCACTTGGGGCCACGTTCTGGTCGCACAAATCACAATTCGGCTGGAGAAACCTGTACGTTCCCGGCGAACGAGCGGCGGAGTTGCAGAAAGTACTGGCAATGCTGCCAACGGATGCACGAGTTGCTTCCACGGACTATGTTCATACGCGACTGACGCACTTTGAACGGTCGTACGATTACAGCGGCTATCTGCGAGCTGTCAACAACGACAAGCCCGGCGTGCCTGCTGATACGGATTACATTGTGATTGACACTGGTCATCGCTACAGCGAGATTAAATCGATCGATCAAGTCCGGGAACTCAAAGAGAACCCTGAACAGTGGGAAGTTGTCCCGGTTGAAACGCAGGGACTCTTTATTGTGCTCAAACGAAGGTCAGTGATCGGGCAGTGAATGGCATGTACGATGGACATTCATGTCCGTCGTATGAACGCCAGCTTCAGCGCAAGAGAAGAGCCATCGCGAAACCCGCACTTCGCGACGGCTCAGACCCCGGAAACTGCTCAACTGCAGTGAGGACGAAAGATTGATTTTAGCACTGGCGTTCCGATCAGACCGCACCTGAATCGGAACGCTGATTCCGAAAGACGAGTCTTTCGGAATCGACCGCATTCAGCCCAGCGTTTATTCAGCGGCAGTTCCGATGACGTTCTCTTCTTCTTCTTCCTGAATGATGATCCGAGGCGTCACCATCAACATGATGCTTTCAGTTTCTCGGCCAACCCCGCTGTTTTTAAACAGGCGGCTGACGTAGGGCACCTTATTCAGAATCGGCACACCATTCATTTTGCGACTTTCTCGCAAGCGTTTGATCCCGCCCAGAAGCACGGTCCCTCCGTCAGGAACACTGACCGTAGTCTGAACGCTGATATTCGAGATCACAGGGAGCTGAACCGTGCCTTGTGAAGCACCGCCACCTTGGCCTTGCTGGCCTTGCTGGCCACCACCTTGACCACCACCTTGACCACCACCACCTTGACCACCACCGATGCCGCCGAAGCCAAATTGACCACCACCGCTGCTAGTGAAGCCAGATTGGCCACCGCTGCTGCCGAAGCCGCCACCGATGCCGCCGAAGCCTTGCTGGCCGCCACCCTGGCCGCCACCCTGACCGCCACCTTGACCGCCACCTTGGCCGCCACCGAAGCCAGCTCCGCCACCTAAGTTCACCTGAGTAAACGTCTGAACTTCAATCAGCTGCTGGAACTGAGGCGAGAGCGACAAGCGAACGTAACGTCGATCTGCAGAGATAACAGCTACCACAGTCAATTGAATCCCGTCTGGTATTCCCGTGATCTGTGTTGCGAAACCTACCGAGCCAGTACCGACAACTGGAGTCTGACCGGTCACCAAGTAACGCGTCGTCGTGTCGTTGATGCTTGCAAGTTGACCATTGTACAACGTGACTTTCGGAGCAAACATAATGTTAGCTCTGCGATCTCCCTGAGCCGCTTGGATAAAGAAGAAGGCTTCGATATCGCTCAGGATCGCCATGCCAACCTGAATCCCGGCATCCGGCGTGTAGCCGCCGAAGTCTGGGACTCCAAGCTGAAATGATCCTTGGCGGAATTGAATATCATAGTCCGACGTAAACTTGCCTGGTGACGCAAGCCCTACGACGCTACCGCTACCCCAATTGTCACGTGGGGCGTTGACACGATTGACATTGTCAAACAGACCTTGAGCCTGCTGACCCTGCTGACCACCACCACCTTGCTGACCACCGCCACCCTGCTGACCACCGCCACGCAAGTCTTGGGCCTGCTGACCACCACCACCACCACCTTGACCGGCAGCAGCTCCCGGGAATGTTAACTGCCGTGATCCGAACGCAGGCACCCCGGCAGGATCTCCGAGTGAATCTTGCACGTTGAAGTCGAAGTCCACCCCGATTCGTTCAAAGAAGTTGTCCGAGACGCTGATGAATCGAACTTCAACTGTTACCTGCAGGTCCTGCAGTTTACGAAGCTGTGAAAGCAAGTCGGCAATCTGTTCATGGACAGCCGAGGTCTGACGAATCACAAGACTCAACGTATTCTCTTCAGTCGCGATCGTCGCATTGCCACCGTCCATTTCCCAAGTGCCAGGTTCAACCGAGGTGGTAATCAGATCAATCAGCCCGGAAAAGTCCACGCCGTTGTTTGGCAATGAGCGAGGATCACTGTTCTGACGCCCCTTCGATCCACCCAAGCCGACGGTGAGTTGATCATCCATCTGATACAGACCAGTCCCGGCTGCAGCACGATCACTGCCCATCTGGACCATATTCCCGGTACCTGTGGCGACCGACATACTCAATGGTACGACGAGGTCGGCGACCGGATACGTGGCGAGGGCCAGTGTCGTTTCCTGCTCCAGACGATTGCTGATCATCAGCGTTTCGTTCTCAATGGAATACACCAGACCACCCGCCTGATCGAGCAGCAAATTCAAGGCACTCTTGAGCGTGATGCCATCCACGTCGATACTGACCAGCTGCGTTGCCGTCAAACCTTCCGTTTCGATGGCCCGTGTTTTCATCGCAATGTTGATCCCATGGACAGTCGCAATATGGCGAATGACTTCTGTCAGGGGAACATCATGAAAATGCAGGGAGACTTTCTGTCCGAGACTCGTTTCAATCTGCAATTCACTTTCGGTGCGGTTACGATTGTCGGCTCGATCGTACTTCTTGCGTTTGCCAGACAGTTCTTTCCATGTCTTCGCATCCGGATGATTGTATTCACCGGCAGGTAGGACGGACGCCAGATCAACATCGTTGAGCTGTCGTGTGAAGCTGTCAGCCTTGCGGTCACGAACATCCTGATTGAAGTAGTTCTGGCGATACATCTTGGCCTTTTCGACCATCAGCGTCGCGGCACCGGCGTCGGCGTTCAAATCCTTCGCTTTCTTTGCTACTAGTTCCGCTTCTGCAAAACGTTTTTCTTTCAGTAATTCATTGTATTGATCGACCAGTTCTGCGAATTCCTGTTCGATCCGAATTTTTGTTTCAGTTTCTCGCTTAATGTCTTCCAGGACGTTGCGGTTCTTTTCTTCCCGAACTAGGTTCGGTGCGATCTGCTGCCGATATTCTTGAATCGTTTCCTGACTGCGGCGAACATAGCCAGCCAGTGTCTCCTGAGATTCCTTATTCAGATCTGCCGCTTCCACATTCTCCAGTGTATGGTCCAGAATCTGTAATGCTTCGTCAGGATTTTCGTTCTTCAGTTTTTCCGCCCGGAACACGCTGTTCATCACTTCTGTTCGAAGTCGATCAAACTGCACGTCAGATGCTTGGGTGGCAACCGTCAGGGGATCTTTTTCGGTTGTGGGATCTGCTCCTGCGTCGCTCGCGTCAGAAAATCCGGATGTCTCCTGCTGAGCCGAAGCCAGTTGGACATCGTTAGTCCGCACGATGGCCAAATCCTGCAGAACTTCCTGAAGCTGACGCCGCTGGACGCCACTGAGTTCTCCGGCATTCTTCCAAGCCTGTGTAAACGCAAGTTTGGCCCCTGCTCGATCTCCACTTCGATAAAGTTCAAGACCATGTCGATAAGCTTCGTCAGCCGACATCCGATCTGGTGCGATTACCGGAAAATCGGCTGTCACGAATTCTGAATTTGGCGTTCCGGAGCCGAATGGATTGTTCGAAGTCGGAGTCCCAGCAGGTGTCAAGTCCACTGGATTATTTCCAGCAATCCCCTGATTGGCTGCACGCTTTGCATCGCGGCGAGCCATCAACTGTGCGCTTTCCACCACAAGTTCCGGACGATCTTCCAAAAGCCCATAGGTCACATCCTGCTCTTGAGCTTGAACGGCAAATTGCTCAGCGGTGTCGGTGTCTCCGTCGTCGAGTGCGGTGCGGGCATTGGCCAAGAGTTGTCGAGGACCAGACGATGCTGCTGCACCCGTGGCCGCGATTCCATCGTCAGCGTTTCGAACCGACTCAACTTCGTCTTGACCGTGCTGGACAGATTTCACTTCATTCAGAACCGATTCCGGAGTGTCATCCAAGGCGTTGTACGCCACATCGAGACTCAATGCCTGCTCGGCTTTAGCACGGGCTTCTGCCAGGCGTCCCGCGGGGAGAGCAGCACGAGCTTCACGCAGCAACTGGCGAGCTTTGTCAGCGTCGGGCGATGCCTCATCTGACGTCGATGCGAATGCCTTGAAGGCTTCAGAACCTGATCCGGCCAGTCGCTTAATGTCCCGACTTAGGATTGTCGGGCTGTCTTCAAAAATCCCGTATGCCACATCAAGCTGAGCCGCTTCGTCGGCAAACTTTTGTGCTTCAGTCAATTTCCCCGCATCCATCGCTGCCCGAGCCTGTCGCAACAGAGCTGTCGCCTGTTGGTAAGTATGTTCGGTTTCCTGTGAACGAATTTCAGGTGCAGCCGCGGTTGCGCGTCCGCCTGGCACAAAAGTAGAAGTCTTAGATTTCTTGTCAAGGTCAGCGAGCACATGTTCCGGACGGTCATCCCACAGTCCCCATGGGGCATTCAGTTGACGTGCCTGCAAGGCGCGGGAACGAGCAAGTCCTGTGTCACCACTGGCCAGTGCCTGACGTGCTTCCTTGAGCAATCGCTGAGCTTGCTTCTTCTTCAGCAGATCACGGCTTTTGACCTCAACTGGCGGTTTCGCATTCGCCGGAGCGACGTCCTCTGGGACGGCTTCCTCAAAGGGATTCTCCTCAGGAGCCACTTGCGGCTGAGACGAGTCCGTGATGAGCTCCTCATCCGGCTCTGACGCGTCAAACAGGCTGGCGTCGGTAACCGAATCCTTGCTGCTCGTTTCGAGCGACTTCAGAAACTGATCTGGTGACTGCTCCGATTTGCTCCAGTCGGAACACAGCGAAGCTGCGGTTCCCGCGAGGCGGCGAGCTTCGGCAAGATTGCCTTTCTCTGCCTGTTCCCGAGCATCCTGAAGAAATCGTCTTGCGACAGCTCCGTAACCTTCTCCGGTTTCGGAGTCGGTCTGGGCTGACAGCGTTCGTGAGGAATCGCCGCCGCTGAACAAATACAGCGACACAGCCATCACCGAAGCACAGGTGATAAGTCCGATGGCCTTGTGCACTTTTGGATTCTCCTTCAGGAATACTCGACAGAACTTCCCAGTCCTGACCAGCGATCATCCATAATCTCCGCACCGGTCATTTCCGATGCGGACCATAAATTCATTTAGAGTGACTCGATCCGAGTCCGGAATCCATTTCCGGAGCGTCGTTTGAATACTGATCGAACCTGCTATTTCCGTCCTTCCGCCTGCCGAGAATTGGCGCGACTTCGGGACGAGTGTCGGGAGTGATAGCCGCTGCAGTCCGCGCCCGTCAATACGATGACAAGTCCATCTACAGCCATTTTTTTGGGGATTCCGCAAAACCCATGTCGCTCCGGCATCCTATGCCGAATGGTTCAAAAACCAAGCATCAAAGGCCGAATGTGGGCGTCGGCCACCCGCAGATTCCGCCAATTTTGGCCCTAGTTTCACCTAGACATCATCGGTGCAAGTACTGCTTGAGATGTGAAAGGACGCGCTGCCTGAAACAATTCAATCCCCGCGGACCGTGAATCAGTTCATGGCCAAGCAACACCGCAGTCCTGCATGCCTTGCACGGCATTCAACCAAAACCACGCCTGCACTTCCCGGCGTTCGAATTCCGCCTGAAGCGAAATTTTGCGACGCACGTAGAGCCTTTCAGCGACACCTTCCGCCGCATCAAGACGGGCCAAGCATTCCAGATCTACTTGATACACCTCACCCCGAATCGCAAGTCCCTCCGGCCATTCCACAAGCCCTGGATACGATCCCAGATCAAACAACCGATACCACGGCTCAGTCAATGCATTACCGAGGTGCAACTGCCCCTGCAACAACGCATGCAGCGCATAGCCTTGTTTCAGTGATCCATAGACGAACACAAGTTGTGATAACTGCGCTGGCATCTCTCACGTAGATCTATCAGAGGTTTAAAATGGAATTCCAAAAAGAAAGCTCTGCGAATTCGAAGTACTCCACAGCAAAAATGTTCTTGCCTCCTCGCGAACGCTGGCCATCACTCTTCTGATTCTTGCCTGTGACTCCGCAAGTGCTGAAACACAGCGTATCGTGTGTCGTCGCTTCAAACCAGCAGCACCTCCGCCACTTCGGGTATCGAGTGTCAATGGAACTCCGATAGAGATCTCGTACAATGCCACTCGGGATTAATCCCTTGAAATGCACTTTCGCATGCATGGCCGCTTGCGGTCAGAATGCAGCTGTTTTTGCGAAGCTGGAATAAGCTGTATTGCCCTGCGGAGTAGCTCTTTTTCATGAACATTCTGCCCTTCATTAAAATGCACGGTTGTGGCAATGCCTATGTGTTTGTGGATGCGATGGCCTGGTCCGTAACGCAGGCGGGCACTTTCGACTACGCAGGCGTCGCGCGACAAGTCAGTGATCGACATCGCTCGATTGGTAGCGATGGTTTGGTCGTGATGCTGGCCTCGGATCGCAGCGATGCGGATGCTCGGATGAGGATGTTCAACGCAGACGGTTCGGAAGGAATTCTGTGCGGAAACGCGCTCCGGTGTATGGCCCTGTGGCTCCATCAATCGGGACGATGTGAAACACGCTGCCGGATCGCGATGCACGATCGCATCATTGACGCTGAAGTACTCCGTTCTGAACCACATCGGAAACGAGCAATTGTCCGGGTTGTCATCGGAACGCCAGTCATCGTTTCGCCCGCCGCAACTGGTTTACAGCGATACTTGCGACATGTCACGTTGCCGGACGTATGGCTGCATGGTCAACCTTTGCAATTGATCACAGTCATGATGGGCAACTCGCACGCAATCCTCCTAGTTCAGGACCTTGAGACCGTTCCGGTTGACACGCTTGGCCCGCAGGTAGAACGGCATCTGGAGTTTCCGCAGCGCACGAATGTGGAGTTCGTCCAAATAACAAACGCCAATCGCGCGCTCGTTCGCGTCTGGGAACGTGGCTCAGGTGAAACTCAAGCCTGCGGTTCCGGCGCTTGTGCGACGGCCGTCATGGGCTGGGCCACAGGCCTGTTCGAACCAAACGCTCCCGTCCAGATCTGGATGCCCGGCGGCGACCTCAGCGTGCATCTGTTAACGAATAACGTCGTCGCGCTCGAAGGCCCGGCGGAAGAAGCATGTCGCGGCGAAGTTCAGATTTTGCTCCCGGAGTTAGACTCTGCGCGAGAATTTTGTTAGCCCGTCTCATGCTGCATCTGGCCTACCCAAACACAATCTTATCCTCCGCGTGGGTTTGCTTGAGATATTTTGTGAGAGCCGGATTCGTCAGAGTTCGGCCATGAAGAGGGCCCACATCCAAATTCTTGCGAATCCGGCGACACGCCACTGGTGCCCGCGCGGGAGCGACATTGATGGCGGACCCGAAGGAACCGGTGATCCTTGGCGAATGGAATCCGAACTGCCATAATCCTGCCCACTCCTCCTTCCAAAATTTTCCTCGATCTCCCGCCTTTGAGGTACCTGCTCATGCACTTCGTCCTGATTGCCCTCTGCATGTTTTTTTGGGGTGACTGGCCGCAGTTCCGCGGTCCGAATTCTGACGGACACTCCAGTGAGTCGCAGACTCCGATGGCATGGTCGGACACGCACAACGTGGCTTGGAAGATTTCAGTCCCAGGCTTGGGTTGGTCTTCACCCGCGATTGCGGACGGCAAAGTTTTCCTGACGACTGCTGTGCCACAAGGTGAAGGATTGTCGTTACGCGTGCTCGCTGTGGATGCCACAAATGGCAAGATCAGCTGGGACCGGGAATTCCGCGGCGTCGCGGAATCTCCGGCGATCCACACCAAAAACAGTCACGCCAGCCCGACTCCCATCATCCATGATGGATCGGTGTTTGTCCACTTTGGCGCACTTGGTATGGCTCGATTGGCTGCCGCCGATGGCGCGGTGCAGTGGCTGAATTCCGAACTGGAGTATTCCCCTTTGCATGGCAGTGGCGGCTCCCCCGTGCTGCACGACGGGAGACTCTTTGTGGCCTGTGACGGGACATCAAATCCGTTCGTGGCGGCGATTGATGCGAAGACCGGGAAAGTTGTCTGGAAGACACCGCGATCAGTCGAAGCACGCATCAGCCACTCATTCGTCACTGCAGCCGTCACCGTTGTGGATGGCAAGGCTCAACTCCTCGCACCCGGCCCCAATCATCTGGCAGTCTATGACCTAGAAACCGGTGCTGAACTCTGCAAAGTCCTAGCCCCGGGCTGGTCGGTGGTACCGCAACCTGCGGTCGGTCACGGCATGGTGTTCTACAATCACGACTACGACAATCCGGAACTCATGGCTGTGAAACTCGGCGGCGTCGGAGATGTCACCGACTCGCACGTTGTGTGGCGAATCAATCGCGGGGCACCAAGCACTCCGTCGCCGCTGCTCGTTGGCGATGAGTTATACTTCGTTTCTGACACCGGAATTGCGTCCTGCGTGGACGCCAAAACCGGCGAACGCCACTGGATGGAGCGACTGGACGGCAACTTCTCTGCCTCCCCGGTCTTGGCGAACGGGCACGTGTTGTTCCTCAACGAAACCGGCGAAGCGACGTGGGTCCAGGCCAGCAAGAAATTCCAGATCCTTGGCAAAAACACGGTCCCCGGCCGCACCTTCGCGACCCCTGCGTTTTCCGACGGTGCGATGTATCTGCGGACCGATGAGACGCTGTACAAGTTTGCCGAGTGATTCGGCAAGGGAAAGTTCACTCCCGCTAAATCTCTTCTCGTGCCCGCGCGGGGTATCCAAAATGTGCGGCACCAGCAATGCAGCGGGAGATTCAAGCAAAAACAGCCCGGTGGTTTTCACCACCGGGCTGTTGATTTTAGATCGGCTCAAAATCGAGGTTGAATTACTTTGAGATGACGCGTGCCATCTCGAGCACCTTGTTCGAATAACCCCATTCGTTGTCGTACCACGACACAAGCTTCACAAACGTGTCGTCAAGGGCGATACCGGCTTCGGCATCAAACACACTGGTGCAGACTTCACCTACAAAGTCGGTCGAGACGACCTTCTCGGTTGTGTAGGCCATGACACCCTTCATCGGGCCATCGGCCGCAGCTTTTACGGCAGCACAGATTTCTTCGTAGGTGGCTGGCTTATTGAGTTCAACCGTCAGGTCGACGACTGATACGTCAGACGTTGGCACGCGGAAGGCCATCCCGGTCAGCTTCTTATTTAGCTCCGGAATCACCTTGCCGACAGCCTTGGCAGCCCCGGTTGACGAAGGAATGATGTTCTCCAAAATTCCGCGTCCGCCGCGCCAGTCTTTGGTGCTTGGCCCGTCAACAGTCTTCTGAGTTGCCGTGGCAGCATGCACGGTCGTCATCAGGCCGCGCTTGATCCCGAAGGCGTCGTTGATAACCTTGGCCAAAGGTGCCAAGCAGTTTGTTGTGCAGCTGGCGTTGGAGATAATTGCTTGGCCAGCGTAGCTTTCATGGTTCACACCATAGACAAACATCGGCGTGTCATCTTTGGATGGAGCTGACAGGATGACCTTCTTGGCACCGGCTGCAAGGTGAGCCTTGGCTGTCGGTTCGTCGAGGAACAGACCAGTGGATTCGACAACAATGTCGGCACCGACTTCATCCCACTTCAAGGTGGATGGATCTTTGACGGCAGTCAGACGAATCTTCTTGCCGTTCACGATCAAATTTGTGCCTTCGACAGACACGTCACCCTTGAAACGGCCATGGACGGAATCGAACTTGAGCATATACGCCAGATATTCTGGTTCAAGCAGGTCGTTGATACCGACAACTTCGATGTCGTTTGAGAAGTTTTGGATCGCGGCACGGAATACCATCCGTCCGATGCGTCCAAATCCGTTAATACCGAGCTTAATCATGAAAATGCCATACTGTTTGAGATTTGTGACCGAAAGGAACTCGCCTTCAATTTAGCGACCCACACCAAGAGCGCCAATCGCTGATCCGGGCTGGGGCGCTCCTGTCCCAGAAATGCTGCAAGTCGGCTCAAAATTGTGGGGATTTACCGTGATTGCCGCTGAGACACGAGGCGACTCATTGATCTCCCGCAAGCTGCTTCATGGCGCCGCGATCTGCAGGGGACAACAAGCCTGGTGGCAGCAGCAGTGAATCAAGTTTGGGCACCAAGGTCTCGATTCCAACAGGTTCAGCCAAAAACCAGATTCCAGGATGGATCTCACTGAGCCGGGAAACTCGGGCGGCAAAGCGAGCGGGGCCGATCACCACAATCGGCACGTTGTGCGTCCGCACATCGGATCGAAGATTGGCAAGCGTCGTGGCGAGAGGCCAGCCAGCGGATTCGGCATCCACCAGCATGAGTTCACAATTCATCTGGCGGGCGGCAGCATCAAATCCATCCTGTCCTGTCTGACTCGCAGCGACAGTAAAACCCGCATCCTCAAGTGCCTCATCAAGCTGACCGAGTGAAGTGTCATTCGAATCGACCACCACTGCTTCCGGTTTCAAACTTCCTTCACGAACAGCGGTGAGCGTACGTTTGACTGCCGGCGAACTGATGTCCGGATGCGCGACGTTGAGCGCCACATCGCAGGCTAACATCCGAATTCGAGGATCAGGAGAATTCACTGCGGTCTTCAAGGCACTTTCGACAGCCTGTCGCGATTCGGCAGTGAGCGCTGCGTAATCTCCTATTTTCATGCCACGCAACAGCTCAATCCCTGCGTGAGCTTCATCGATCTCCAAAGCCGCGATCAAAGCTGCAGACAAATCAGACAACGCTTGGCCTCCGGCAACTGATGCCGCAGCAGCCAATGCAGGATCGGTCACGGCACACTTTGCAACGAGCAGCAAGCTCTGTGCGCGGCTGTTTGCCACGTCAAGGGCGACGGCATCGGTGAGGTAGAGCGTCGCATCGCTCAGAAACTCAGCCCGTCGATCGCGGCCAGTTTGTTCCAAGACGGCAGCCGGGTCGCGTACGAGCGTGAAACGTCCCGCGGCGGATGTCAGGAGATCCGCAGCACGCTGCGTCAGCAATTCGCTGGCCTCCGCTGCGGTTGCCGCCGGTAAGTTTCCCTTCGCCAGTCGTTCAACTGCGGTCGCCACAGCTTGCCGTGTCGCGGCATCGCTCTCCTGATCGAACTGCCAACGCAAGAGTCCCAGTGCTATGTTGGCATCGGCCGTACCTGTGAGCAATTGCACAATTCGAAATCGAGCGGGGGGATTTGCAAGACGCAGTTCAGCCATCAATCCATGTCTCATCTCGCGCGTGTGGCGCTTCAGCAGCTGATCGGCGACCTTGCCCGCAGGTGTGCTGAGATCCGCAGCGAGCAGTGCGGCGGCAGAACCATTTCCGTTGGCGACAAGGGTCACGGCTGCTTGAGTTGCGGCTTCGCCCGGCGGCGTCAACGCCTGAATCAATTCTTGCAATTGCGTGGCCGACAGTGGTTGTGGCTTTACTGCCGCGTTGATCGCCAGCAACAATTCCCGCCCCTCCGGCTGTAGTTTTCGGTCGCCACTCAGTTCCAAAAACGGACCAGATCCGTGGCGTTGCTGGAGAGCCCGCAATTCGGTCGCGTCAAGTTGCTGGTCCAGCAGCTTTCGCAGAAACATCCGGGAATCATCCTGACGATTCAGTTTGCGTGTGATCATCGCCGCATCCAGAATTTTGTCTGGAGTCTCGGGCGGAAACTGAAAGAGATCGCCGGCAATCGCTGTCGGTGACGCAGGTGTGTCCTGTGCCATCGATTCTGACACAGAGCCACTCAGACTGGCCGCTGTAAAAGCCACCAGCAAGCGGCATAAGGATCGGACAACACGACTTTGTCGCGGAAACGGCAGCATCATGGAACCCAATCCCGTGAAAACCTTAAAGAACGGTGGACCCCGTTGGGCACCACATTCATTCCGTGGTGACAACCCAAGCAGGGCGACCAGCATTTTATCCTAGAGCATTCCCATGAACCATCGCGGGTTCCGCCATCCAACCTACCGTTGACGCACTATGGAAGTGGCACGGTCTTCAAATCCTGAGCACTCTTGTCCGGATGAACCAGAACCAGTGCCGCATGGTCATTCAGTTTGTCCATTTGAATGACTCCAGCCATGGAGTCGACCGGGGTGTAGTCCTGACCAGCCTTGCCGCCGCCGCGAACTGGTTCGGTCAGTCCCTTATGTTCCTTCAAGCCTGCAGTGGAAATCTTCATGACTCCGCGAGCACTGTTACTGAGCAACAGATACGACGCGCCATCCTTTTCATAGGCGATCATATCGAGCGGCCTGTTCATGTTACCCAGTTCGGCCACGGTTGTGGCTTTCACTTTTTCTCCGGCAGCCGCCAAATCCTTCACTGGAATCCTGACCAGCGGAGTACACACATACGCACCCAGCAGATTGGGCTCCCCATCGATCATGATCGGCACGAACGTGCGCATGGCGGAAGTATCTTCCGATTTGCCATGCGCCGCATGATAAATTTCGATGCCCATGCCTTTGTCTGATTCGGTGAACGGAAAATTCAGTTCACGAACGGTCGATGGGGAAAGGGCATTACTCAGCCCTGAAATAAGGACTTTGTTTTCAAAAAATGCGATGTCAGTGATGGAGTCCATGCGATTATTCTTAATTCGCCGGCCTTCTCCCGTGAGCTTGTCCTCCGGAGCATTCGTCAGCACCACTTTGGAATAACTAACGTCTGTCAGGGATACCGGTGTAATCTTTCCTGCTCCATCAATTTTGACGAGCGCCGCTTTGTCATCCGCGGAGACTGCCACAAACGCTGAACCGGTGCGAGGATTCACAGCGAGGTCATTGATTTCAACCTTCGCGGCATGCAAGACTTCCCCGATCGCCTTCGGAAGGTTGTTGATATTGATCAATGCGTGCGCCGCATCACCTTCCATGTCGCCAGTTGCGATGGCAAACAAAGTCGCCGCCTTCGCATCACCCACAAATAGAATGTCTTCCGGGCCGAATGCAAGCGTCGTTGCGGATTGCATTTCCGCTGTGCCTTTTTCCAACCCCCGAATGTCGGCTGCCTCTGAAGTCGACATTGATGCGCACACACACAGCGTCACAAGTGATAAAAGTTTAGTGGACATCATCAACTCCTTTGTGAACCGACCGAACAGACTTGCTGAAAAATCAACTCTGGGGATTATCGTCGATCATGTGAGGAAAGCAAACCCGGGGGCAATTCAAAATTTGCCCGGCTCCTTCCGAGCGTGCCCGCAAAGTTCAAACCACGAGTCCAACTCTCTCAGGTGCCGCCAACCTCACGAATCACATCGGGACGTCTCAGCATGTCGCTGACGGAAGCGTAAATCACAGGTTTGCTCAGTCGTTTGCGGTAAGGGGGCCTTAATGATTGCAACGCGTGCGCTCTTTTTGGCGGTTTTACCAAATGGACATTGATGCTCTGCTGATTGTTTTTACCGTTAAAGTCGCCCTTGTGCCTCGCACGCGAAACCCAAAAGCGGTTTGCCAAGCAACTTCAGCCACACCGTGGTCATCGGGGCACTACCCTTTGCGAGTCGTGGACTCTACAGACGCCCTTGCAGGATCTCATTGCGTAAGTCCCGTGCTAACAACTGAATCCTGACAACTGAACCAGACACATTAATGACAAAACCCATCGCCAGTCTGTCGCTCGACCTTGATAATAAATGGGCGTACCTGAAAACACATGGCGACGCCGGTTGGGACAAGTATCCCACATACCTCGATCTCGTCGTGCCCAGATTCCTCAAAGTGCTCCACGAACGCAAGTTGAAAATGACCGTCTTTGTCGTCGGTCAGGACGCCGCCCGCGAAGAGAACTTTGAGGCCCTAGCATCCATCTCCTTGGCTGGGCATGAAATCGGCAATCACTCTTTCAATCACGAACCGTGGCTGCATCTCTATTCGCAGCAGGAATTGGTTTCGGAACTGGCAAAGACGGAAGAACATCTTGAACGCGTCACCGGACAATGTCCCATCGGCTTTCGCGGCCCGGGATTCAGCTTCTGCGACCAACTGTGCAAGATTCTAATTTATCGCGGCTACCAGTACGACGGATCCACATTTCCGACTTACCTTGGCCCGCTGGCCCGCATGTATTATTTCATGTCGACACGGCTGACGAAGGAGCAGCGCGCGGAGCGAACACATCTCTTCGGAAAATTCAGCGAAGGTTTCCGACCGCTGAAGCCATTCGAATGGGATTTCGCCGAAGGCCGATTGCTGGAAATTCCCGTCACCACGATGCCGTTATTTCGAATGCCGATTCATGCTAGCTACATCCTGTCTCTCGCGCAGTTTTCACGCGCGGTCGCCATGACGTACTGGCGGATGGCTTTGACGATGTGCCGCATTGCCGGTGTTGGTCCATCACTGCTCCTGCACCCCTTGGACTTCATGGGCAGTGAAGATGACCCTGATCTAGCGTTCTTCCCAGCGATGGGTTGCCCTGCCGAACCAAAGGTCGAAATTGTCGCAGAAATGATCGACATGATGAGCCACCAGTTCGAAGTTCTTCCGATGAAAGATCATGCTGCCGCGCTCAAAAGTGCGTTGGCGCATACATCGTCCGTAAATGAAACCAATGCGAGAGTCCGCAGACGCTAAACAAATGGTGTTTGCGGGGGGATAGACGAGGCAGCGCGTGAGCCTCTTTGCCATTCATTCCGTGCGCGATATCCCAATCGGCCAGCATGACTGCCTGCTCTGCGAGAATGTCAGCTGAGCCTGTCGTAGCCGGCCCGCTCACTTGGTCGGCCCTGTGTTGACATACAGTTTCACATTGTGTGTCGCGCGACCACCGGCCAAGATATCCGGACGACCATCACTTGTCAGATCAGCCACGATCAGATCTTCCGTTGCCATTCCACCTTCGTCCAGAATTTGCTTCTTCCAGACCGTGCCATCCTGATTCATGGCATGATAAACATGGACGCCAAATGTCTGAGGTGTATCGCTGTGACCGAAAGCAATCTCATCCGTTCCGTCCCCGTCGAAATCGGCTGTCCAGAGCGCATGGCCGCGCACGAATCCGCTGTCGATGACGTGCCGCTTCCATGAAGCCGTGTCAGCAGCTTGGACGTAGACAGCCAGTTGCGTGCCGTGCATGGGTTCCACGGACGTGAGAAAACGCCCA
The DNA here is from genome assembly GCA_003670925.1 of Planctomycetota bacterium. Taxonomy (GTDB): domain Bacteria; phylum Planctomycetota; class Planctomycetia; order Planctomycetales; family Planctomycetaceae; genus SXXK01. The sequence continues at coordinate 30,207 of QWQG01000135.1, forward strand.
CCGCCCGCGAGGCGACCGAGCTTCACCTCTCCCGCGCCATTTTGATTCGGATCGTCTGACCCCGTCGCGCCGTCCGCCAAATGCTCGCGTTCCCAGCCGGAATCCGTGCGACGTATGAGCGATAACCCTTCACGACTCGCCGTGATTGTGTCGATGGAATTGTTGGCATCAAAATCGACATGCCAGTGATTATGCATCCGATTGAGATCCGCATCGAGGACAGTGGCCGTCCAGCGACTGGTGGCCGGACTTTCAGGAATTTCATACGCCAGCAAACGAACGCCGTTTCCCGTGCTCCCATTCAATGGTGACACAACCAATTGCGGCGTCCCCTTGCCAAGCACATCGGCCCAACGCATGCGATGGACGGAAGTCTCTTCACCAATCGCGGCAACCGTCCACAGGGCTTTGGGATCTTTGCCTCGATGAATCCAGTGCAGAGTCCCCGTTTTTGTCCAGCCGGCGCCGATCGCAAAGTCTACGAGTCCATCACCATCGATGTCGTGTGGCGCGATGCTGACGTTGTCCAGCGGTGTCTGGTCCTGCAGAATGATATGCGAAGTCCATGCCGGCTGTTCGTACCAGATCACGCGATTTTCTGTCAACGCCACGATGTCCGCATCGCCGTCGTGATCAACATCCGCCACCGTGACTGCATAGCAGACTTTGCCCACGCTCGCATCGATCACTTGGGCGGCGAATTCCGGGAACCCATCATCCCCCGCCGCCGACAGGCAAACACCCAGAAACACAAGGACAAAACTGATTTTTCGCATACTCAAACGACTCCTCGTCAAACTGTTTCCGACATGTACTATCCTGTCCCGTTCAGGCAGCATAACATGGCAGAGTGATTCGAGCATCTCAACCTAATTCACCTGTGCTCAGACATCTCAAAACAACTGCCTCTTGTTAATGAATTCCACAGCATGACGACCTCTGGTCCACAATTTCGCACGGATGTCCTCACGGGCCAGCAGGTGATTGTCGCCCCGCAACGCGCGCAGCGCCCAGCAGCCAATTTTCAAGATCCGCCGCTGACTCACTCACTCGATCCGTTTACTGAGGGCCACGAAGGCGAAACTCCCGACGAACGCTTTGCGATCCGCGTGGATAATTCTGAGCCCAATGGGCCGGGCTGGCAACTCCGCGTCGTGCCGAATCGTTATCCTTCCGTGACGCCCACGTCGGTGCTGGTTTCAACAACTTCAGCGACCGACGAACCAACACTGTTTCCCTGTTGGCCTGCGTCCGGAGAGCACGATGTTGTCATTGAATGCCCTGACAATCGAAGTCGGATGGTCGAGCTTTCACCTGCCGAAATTCAGCAGACATTGACCGCTTGGCGCACGCGGATGTTGCAATTGATGCTGTCGCCATCTCTCTGCAGTGTTGCTGTTTTTCGCAACGAAGGATTTAGTGCCGGTGCATCTCTGGCACACTGTCATTCGCAGATTTTAGCTACCACCGAATTGATGCCACTGGATCTCGCGCGACATGCACGAGCGACCCTGCATCGCGCAGCTACCGGGCGCGATCTTGGGCAGGACTTGTGGGATGCCGAACGGACGCAGGCAATTCGTGTGATCCGCGAAACCCCATGCTTCGGCGTCTACTGTCCCTTCGCGTCCCGGATGTCGTGGCAAGTCCGATTTGTCCCGAAGCAGTCTCAGCCTCTGGCATTCGCTGACGCATCCGATGCGACGCTACAGGATCTGGCGACGTTACTAAGATCTACGTTGATCGCTCTCGAGAAACAACTCGGTGGTCCGTTCTCCTTCAATCTGACGCTTTCTCAACCTCGAATCGATCAGCCAGCCGCTTTTTCATGGTCGCTCGAGCTGTTGCCCAGAACGGGTCGCATGGCTGGCTGGGAACTCCTGACCAACGTCGAGATCGTCACTGTCGCGCCGGAAACAGCGGCTGACAAACTTCGGACAGCCATGGACAATGCGGATTAATCGGCCGGTGCAAATCTCCACGTTACTCGACGATGCGATGCGTCGGCACGGGTCGACCGGGACGGAAACTTTGCAATGAAACGACAGTGTGGGTCAAGCCCAGCTCAAGGCTGGTGGCAGCGAGTTCTTCACGGACGATCATTTCCAGTTCAACCGGGTCGGTCGCGACGCGGGCATTGACCACCACGTTGGCAGACGGCGTGCGTGAGTTGGATGCTAGCGACAATTCGGGGCCAGTTGCGTTGCTGACAAGGTTCGCAACGGCGTAACTGCCTTCACACAGCCCAATGACTTTCAAATGCGCCGCTTCGGCACTGGACGTGAGCAGACGGCCGTGTAGTCGCCCAATCAAGTCCATGAGAAACGTGTCAAGTTCAAATTCATGCGGGGATTGCACGACAACTTGGCTATTGAGCCATCCAAGTTCTGCTTCGCCTTCTGCATAGACATCGTAATCCACTTCCATCACGCGACGACCGAATTGCCCGCGTTGTTCCAGAGTTTCCACGAGTGTTGTAAAACCGCTGCCACTCTTTGCTGAACAGCGGAGCACAGGGCGGCCCGGATATTCGGTTTCAAGCAGCGTCTGAAGCTCATCAATATCGGCAGTTGACAACTCGTCAATGCGATTGATCACCACAAAGTCGGCTTCTTCGATTTGCTTCCGAAAAATATAGTTGGCCTTGGGGGAAAATCCGCTGGTACCGTCGCCACGCAGAATTCTGAGCCCGTGGCTTGGTTTCAAAATGACGCCGTACGGAGCAATGTCAAGAGGCACGCCGTAAACTTCCGTCAGCGGGCGGATAACCGTAGCCACCAAATCCGTGCAGCTGCCGACCGGCTCAGCTAAAATAATTTCCGGGAGCTCGCCTTCACCTAAGTTCTCTACCGTCGCAGTCAACGCATTGAAATTGCAGCAAAAGCATGAGCCGGCGACTTCACCCACCTTGAAGCCTTGGGATCGCAGATTGTGCGTATCGACCAAATCGGTAGTCTGGTCGTTGGTGACGATGCCGACTTTCTTGCCCTGCGACATATAATGCCGCGCAAGCCGCGAGATTGTCGAGGTCTTACCGGCACCAAGGAAACCGCCAACCATGATATAAACAGGCTTCATTTGATTTGTTCGTTTCTGATCTTCAGTTCGAGCAATGGTACGTCGTTGAACTTCGAACCACTGCTCAAATCCTGTGTAGGCTACCCCTGCTTTTTAACAAATCGCGGGTGAGATGTCACGGTTGCGCCTAATCGTCGTTGCTTGTTTGCTTCTCGTTGTGCATGGATGGAATTGACAAATCGCATCCGACGCTTCAAAGCCGAAAAAACGAAAGTGTTTGGGTTTCGATAAAATCGTGGAGTCCTTCGAATCCGCCTTCGCGGCCGAAGCCCGAGTGTTTCATGCCGCCGAAGGGTGCTTCTGCGGTCGGCCCGGAACCGGTGTTGTGGCCAATATGGCCGAAGCTGAGACGTGAGATGACTCGGGCAGCGCGTTCGTCGCTGGCAGTGAAGACATAGGCGGCGAGGCCGTATTCGGTGCGGTTTGCCGCTTCGATGACTTCGGCTTCCGACTGGAATTCGATGAGGGGTGCCAGCGGACCGAAGGTCTCATCATTCACGCATTCCATCGCCGCCGTCACACCACGCAGAACAGTGGGCGGAAAAAAGCAACCCTCGTTCGGTTGCGGTTCGCTTGGCACGGCACCAGCGACGCGCACCGCGCCTTGAGAGATCGCGTCAGCGACGTGTCGTTGCACTTTGTTGAAGGCCTTGCGATCGATCAACGGCCCCATCGTGACGCCGGCCTCCAGACCGTTACCCACTTTGATTGTGTTGACACGCGCGATCAGCTTTTCCGCAAACGTATCCGCGATGCCTTGCTGCACGTAAACTCGATTGGCACACACGCATGTCTGACCGGCTCCGCGAAATTTATTTGACATCAGTTGATCGACAGCATGGTCGACATCGGCGTCTTCAAACACAATGAAGGGTGCATTGCCACCGAGTTCCAATGCTAGACGCTTGAGGTGCGGCGCGGTGTTGGCGACGAGTTTCTTGCCGACGGATGTCGAGCCCGTGAAGCTGATGACGCGGACCGCCGGATGTTCGCATAACGCGTCACTGATTTCGCCCGCCGGACCCAATACCAAATTGGCTTTTCCCGGTGGTAATTCGATTTGCTCGATCAACGAAAATAATGCGATCAGCGAGAGCGGCGTCTTCGACGATGGTTTAATGACACAACAGCAATCGGCGGCGAGAGCTGCTGAGAATTTTTTGGCCAGCATCGCGAGCGGAAAATTCCACGGTGTGATCAAAGCCGCCACACCAGCCGGTCGGGAATACACAGTCCATGTATGATTCCGCGGCCGCTCTGCAAGTTGTTGCGGCTTCAGTTGATCGACGCAGCCCGCATAATAGCGGAAAAAACTAGCCGCGTAATCCGCTTCGGCTTGTGCTTCGGCAAGCGGCTTTCCGTGTTCGTGCGTGATAATCCGGCCAAGTTCGTCTCGATGCAGTGCGATCAGATCCGCCAGACGAAAGAGCCATGCACTGCGTTGTTCAATCGCAGCGGGCGTGGCCAGCGTACGGGACGCCGCCGCGACGGCACGATTTGTTTCAACGCGACCCATGATGGGCACAAACGCGATTGTTTCACCAGTCGCAGGATTCATGACGGGCTGCGTGCGCTCAGAATCGGCCGCACACCATTTTCCGTCAATGTACCCGCTGGTTGCTTTCAGCAGCAAGGATCGAATCATCATGGGTTCCTTGTTCAAAACATCTACCGGCCCTGCATCTGCGTTCATGCCGTCCATCGCAGTAGATCATGCACGATGCGAAATGGCCGCCGAGAGTGTACCGACAGACGCTGCCGAGTCTATCAACTTTGCGGCGGAACAGCGTGACGCTTGAGGCGGCAAGATCGTCGATGACTTATACTTCCTGTGGGCATGCGTTACGATTTCTCGGAACTTTGCCGCACTTTGAGTTCCACGAGGATTTTGGGATGCCGACGGAAAATCATTTTCAGCATCAACAGTATCCCACCGAACCCGTAACGACTCCCATTCAAAGAACCTTGAATGTGGAAGAAGCCGACGAGACGGATTTCTCAACGCTCCACACGGCGCTCAGGATCGGGCGCGTGATCTTGGTTCATGGGACGTTTATGGGCGACGATCCTTTTGGAATTGCCGATGCCCTGAAGTCTGTCGCGGAATCTGTGCCTTGGCTGGCCGGGCAACTGAATCGGTTTGCCGAAGTGTCGCAGGAAAAGATGCGCCCCTTCACGGCATCTGTCACGGGCGACGTTGGCAACTATCATGAGCCTTTTCGTCAGCGGTTTCAGGATCTGGTGGGCGATGATCCGCAGGTGGAGTTGCTGAGCCCGACGTGGTCCGGACAAAATCATCATCTCGCGCGGGCCGACCTCGCCGTGCGACTGCTGCATCGATTGCTCGTGCGTCCGCTGTTGGCGGATCAGAACGTTCTGCTCTGGGGGCATTCTCATGCTGGAAATGCGTTCGCGTTGTTGACCAATCTGCTCGCAAATCACCAACCGAGCGTGGCTCAGTTTTTCGATGCGGCGGCGCAGGACGGTGTGAGTCACTGGGATGAAGTCCGGAAACATTTGGCTTCAGCGGCATCACCACATCCGTGGGCGAAGCGAATCTTCATTGCTTGTTTTGCCACGCCTGTGCGTTATGGCTGGGATACCGATGGCTATGCAAAATTGGCGCATGTGACGTTTCATCGCCCGGATGCAGACGCATTTCCGCTAAGGACGAAACCGCTCTTTCCACCGCAGCAAATCGCAGATGTGATGAATGCCAGATGGGGCGACTGGGTCCAGGCGTTTGCGATCGCGGGGACAGACGTTTCGTCCATGTCGACGCGGACTATTAATCAGAATCTGACTGCGATTTTAGAAGCCAATCTGCCGGAGCCGCAGCATGGTCTGGATACGCGATTTATTTCACCAAAACGTGTCCGCGATACCTGCGTTCGCTGGAAGGCCGGGACACGGTGTCATCGCGATGGAATGAATCTGCTCGTCGACTACAAACTCAGTGGCAAGGTGTCCACGATCGGGCAGCCTGTTGAACTGAGTCTGCTCGGCCATGGCGTCTCCACGACCATCCTCTGGCTCCCGACTCATCTGAAATTGGTGCTCGAGGCGATGCGCGCATGATGGTTGACCGCGGGTGCTACTGAGCGCTCTTCAGATCGGGACGCAACTTCTGAGCTTCACGGAGATAGACGTGTTCGATCTCTTTGGGTGTACGATCCGAATTGATGTGCAGCAGTACGCGGATGCAGCGTGGCATCGCACCGGCAACGGGGATTTCTGTCGCGCACAGCAGCGGCACTTGGTTCATGCCGATGGCGCGAGCGGCCTCAGCGGGAAACGCAGAGACAAGATCGACGGTGGTGGTGAACACGGCCGAGATGACATCATCGAAGTCAGCGATCTGATTCCGTCGCAGGATTTCCTCCATCAACTCCCGTGCGGCAGCATGAATGAGCGCAGCATCGTCCGCTTCTACCGTTGTTGCTCCGCGCACGCCTCGAACCGCCATGAACTGTGACTCCCAAAAGACGTAGGATGAAGTCATCCGCTGTGTCCGTCAATCCATGGCGGTTGCGGAACACGGATTTCTGCTCACAGGCTGGCGAACGACAACTGCTGGCGTCCGTTCTGACAGCTCAGAATCGTGGGGTTTTCGGCAATCCGGCAGACCGGGTTGGCGGCGATTTCTGGGACTAAGTCCTCTGAAACATAGAGTTCACCCAGATGCAGTGTATTGGGAATGAACATCCAGCGGTGGCTACCGTACCGTTCTTCGATCGTGCGGATGAGTGTTTCGTCGTCGGCCAAAGTTGCCGGGATCTTGGCGCGGTCCATGTCGCCGGTGGTGAGTGTATTAATGAACGTTTTGTGTTCGTTGATTTCAGCTCGCAGGGCTTGGGTGATGAAGTCGGCTAACCCAACGCCAATTGCATTTCCCTGCGACGCCGGGGTCAGCGTCAGTGCTCCGATGGTACGAATGCGGGGCGTTTTCAAATCTTCAAAACCGGCAATGCCGCGTCTTCCGATAACGTTGGTGTCCATCCCGGTGCCGCTGTAGGTCTTCCCGATCGCATCGACGATCAGGACGTTCAGATCATCAAGCGGCAGGCGTGGAAAGTACGATCGATGATGTTCCAATAGTTGAATTTCGCGCTGCAGCATGTCAGCGGGACGAATCGCGTGCAGTTCGGCCGTCTCATCGAAACCGTCTTCCAGAAGGGCTAGGCCTGCTAGAATCCTGCCGGAATCGAGGACACACTGGCCCATTTCCAGCAACATGTCTTTCATGGCGACGGCACCTGCGGAGTGAAATGTCTGCGCTGAGCGAATCTTGCCCATGCCGACGACCATCATTTTAGTGAGACCACTCTGAATCGGCCCGGCAAAACACGTGTGCAGTTTGACGCGATTGACGACCAGCACACCCGCTGCTTCCGAACAGTGGCGGTCCATGTACACTGCGCCGGTGCGGACTTCACCAACCTGGACGACCTCCATGCTGCTTCGAATGGGCATGTTCATCGCCACTTCGGTCACACCGAGCGACTCCACCATCTGCCGCTGTCCTGCAGCGGTCGCTCCGTTGTGCGAACCCATCGCTGGTACAATAAACGGCGTCGCACCGTGGTCGCGCAGCCAATCCCCGCAGGCTTTGATGATCAGCGGCAAGTTGCGGATGCCACGACTGCCGACAGTGAGTGCCACATCGCCCTTGGGTACTGCCAGATTCAACGACGACAATTGACGATGCACGGCGTTACGGATATCTGCCAGCGGACGAGAAACCAGTTGTTGATGAACTTTGTAGAGTTTCATAGGGCGATCAGGAGCGTGCGTTTCCTCGAAAGTGTGATATGTTGGAGTCTATGCTGCCGATCGCTTAAAGACTACTTAGTCCTGTGGGTGGACCCAAAAAACAGGGGTTTCTTCCCCATGCATGAATTGCGCAGTCGCGTTGGCATCCGTGGTGCTGAAGAAAAACGGCGGAACAAAACTCGTGATGAATGCAAGCTGGTGGGTGTGGCACGCAGGCTCAATGTCCAAGTGGCCTTAGCCAAACTCGCAGCGCGGCAGAGCGCGACGGCTAGATTCATTTACCCTTTGTTGTCTTCTGCTGTTCTCCAGCCTGCCGCCCCACCATGACTTCGGTAAAACCTTTCAGGTCCGTCCAGAACGTCCCTTCGCCAGCGTAGAGCAGATCCAATTGCACGTCTTTGGGCAGTCCTGTGGCGAACACCCACTCGTTGTAGGCGCTGCCAGATCCAAACGCAGAGACGGCCAGTGTGAACAATTCAGATTTAGCCTCGGCCTCAAGCTGCTTTGCTCCCGCCTTCGCTTTACCCAACGTCACCGTGGATTCCGCATCCAGCTCGGCTGTTTGGCGCGCAATCACAGCAGTTTTTTGCAGGGTTTCTGCTTTGGTTTCCTCTGCCTCTTTTTCACCCTCGGCTGCCGCCTCTGCAACAAGCTTTTTCGTCTCAGCCTTGATGCGTTCCTCTTCGAGTTCTACTTTTTTTTCTGCTTCACGCAAATTCGCTTCTGTACCGGCTGTCAGCAACTCTTGGTCGCGGGTCAGCTTCAATTCATCAGCGACGAATTTTTCTTGGATCGGCTTCCGCACATCCAATGGGATGTGGATATTGCGAACGAATCCATGCAGCAGCGTCAGGCCTTTGTCTAACAGGATTTCTTTGAACGCACCTGACACGTCTTCCTGAAACTTGCGACGTGTCTCACCCACCAGCAGATCGACAGCTCCCAGGGAAGACCCTTGGTTCCGGCAAATGCTCTCAATCTGCGGAACAACGACCTTTGTTTCGACAGCGTCTAGGGTGCCGAACTTACGAATCACGTCCGCAGCCTGATCGGGCATGATGCCCCACACGGCGGTGAAGTCCATGTGAATCCGAAATCCGTCATTGGATGGAAATGAAATTCCGCTTTCATCGTCCATGACGGCAGGTTCACCGCTGTCGTCAAGGATGGGATGTCCATCCAAACTCTTCAGATTCGACTTTAAAGATTTCTCCGTATAGCCAATGCCCACGATGTCCACATGTTGCTCGTTAGGATTCACAGGATACAATCCGGGCTGCAAGATGTTGTCCTGAATTCCTGGGACGGCTTTTGTGATCGGATTGTCAGTGAGGTTGGTCACGACACCAACGTAGCCCGTCGGGATCGAAACCCAGCCCGCGTGTTTGACCTGTAAACCGGATTTGATGGTCTCTTCCTCAATCACCTTGACGTTGTAAGCGTAGTCATTGATGCGATAAGTTCCCGGCCCGAACACTTTTCGTAGAATACCCTTCTGAGTGGTCTCATCCAGATCCCCATCCACAAGGAACTGCCCGTTTTTCAGGTCTGCACCCATTTTGCTGGAGACGACGGCAACCTGCCCCGGCTTGACAGTCACGTCCGGAATCAGTTTCGTTTCCCACCATCCGATCCAGATAAAGTGTCGGCCAGGTCCACGCATCTCTTTCAGGATCCCAATTTCCAAGGGGCGTCCGTTTTCATCGACTTTAGCAAACTGCCCCGGTTCAGCCACCGGGCGATTACCTGGCAGAAACGGCAGCGGCGGTCCTTTGTATCGCAGCACCAGACTGTTTCCCTGCGGCACATAGACCCGATTGAATGTCCATTGAAACAACTCAACGCCAAAGATTAGCACAAGGACGGCGGGAACTGCGAGACTATACCGAGACCATTGATTGGTGAATGACGTCTTCATAGCAAGTGTCAGCCTTTGAGATTTTACGGGACATGAAACCAGAGTCACGCGTGCGATCGCGGAGATGTGACGTTTTTACGACGTGCCTTATTCTGTTTTAGGCTCTGCTACTGGTAGCGTTGTGTTTGGTGGTGTGTCGGTTTGAGGTATTTCTGTGGCAGGTGTCTCCGCCGGGGGCGGCGTGGCTAACACAGGTTCAGTCGGTGTCGCGAGCTCTTGAAGCGTCGCTGCAAGTGGTGTCGCTTCAGCTGCCGTTGCCTCCGAAGCCGGCTTTGTGAGTTCAGGTCCTGTCGCCGGTTTTATGGCGGCAGCCGCACGTTTTAATGGTGCCTCGGCACTTGGGGAGTCCGGAGCCGACTTCAGATCGTTGATTGATTCGAAGATCTTCATGATCGGACTGTCGGCCGTATTCACCATAATGCGGCGGTACGACGACGACAGTTTTTGAAACATCACATACTGGGCATAGCCTTTGCCGTCGCCATCGAACGCATCGACGGCCTTCTTCCAGCCAGCCGCTTCCGCTTCGTTGTCGAAACGCACAACATCGGCGGCCGCTTTGCCATGAGCTGTGATCGCCGCAGCTTCGTCGATCGAGGCATCCAGTTTGAACTGGGCGACGGCGAGGTTTTCATTGGCTTTCGTAAGCGCAACTTCCTGTTCCTGCATCGCCTGCGTCGTAACCTGCACGACCAACTGATCGGCACCCACAAGGGCCTGCTTTTGATCGACCATTGCTTTTCCAACAGCCAGTTTCTGCTCCGATTCCTGTTGCAGTGTCTGCTGCTTGTATTGCAATTCCTGTTGCTTGGCGATCTCGCGTGTTCGCACTGGCAGCGCGATCTGTTCCGGTGGACGAATTCGTGTGATCAGGGCTTGGATAATCTCGATACCCAGTGGCTCGCAGGCAAGTCGCATGGAAATTTCAAACGCATCCTGAAATTCTTTTCGAGTATCACCCTGAATAAAGTCCCGGCCCGATGAATTCGATCCCTGCAAGCGACAGAAGCTGCGCGCGTTCGGCATGATCACCGTCTTGACGATCTCTTCGTCGATCGCTGGACCATTCTCGGCCTGATTGAACAGGACGTAGACTTCGGAGGCTTTTTTAGGATCCACCCGGAACTCGATGATCCCATCCAGACTCACCCAGAATCCGTCCTTTGAAGGAAAACCCATGTCGCCTTCTTCTCCGAGATTGAATCTCTGACTGCGACAATCCACCAAATCGACACGATAGACATACGGACTCAGATAATGCGTTCCAGGTTCCAGTGTCACCTGTTGAACGCCACGTTCACCAAGATCGACCAGTAAGCGGTTTGGTTTACTAGCCAGCGGTGCGGCGAGGTTTGTCAACACGCCTTTGAAACCGGCAGGAATCGTGACAGGTTTGCGGACTTCGACGGAATAGAGATACGGATTGACAGGGTATCGCCCGGGATTCAAAACATCCGGCATAATTCCCTTGGTGGTCGCATCACCATTCGCGTCCACTTTGGCAAGAAATTCGCCATAGCCTAGGTCGTCACCAGTCAGACTGATTTTCGCACCGATATCGCCAGACATGATTTCCGTCTGCGGCACGACTTCCCACGACCATGCGTACGGATTGTAAAAATACCGGCCCTCAGTCAGGACTTTCTTTTGAATGCCCTTATAAGTTTCATCAGGCGCGACTTCCTGCCCATTGGTCAGATCATTGCCCACTTTGTGCGTCAGGATCGCAATTTCACCGCTCCCGACATCGATTCGAAAGCTGGAGTAAACCATCCAACTCAAGGCGACCGCAAAACCCGTGAGCAACACCACGGCGAGTAATCCGGTTCCCGGGTTGCGGATTGGCTGATTAAACTGGGAACGTGAAATGTTTGACATGGATGAATCTCCCATAGGCTGATCCTTGAAACAGGATCAGATATTCGACATTGTAACGGTGATCTCACAGCCACTCACCACGAGCAAACGCAGCATCTGACCCTTTGGATCAAAAAAAGATAGTGTGTGGTCGGAGGACTGTGAGCAAAATCCACTTGTTGTCCAAAAAACACCCCCAAAAATAGCCTGTTCCAGACGGAACTCCGCGTTATTCGGCCTGTCCGGGCTCGCCATCCGGGAGTTGCAAGTCCCCATACGATCTCAGATAAGCCAAGTGTCGACGCTCAGCAGATCAAGAACGTGTCAAGCTCCGGCACACCGCATCACGCCAGTCGCTTCTCCGCGATCGTTCCGTTTGGCGACGTTTTCACGTCATAGCCCTGCTTCTGAATTTCCATTCGCAGGCCGTCAGCGGCCGCAAAATCTTTCCGCCTGCGGGCGTCATCCAGTTGGCGACAAAGGTCTTCGATCGCCGCGAGTTCACCGGAAACCTGAGCGGCTCCGGACAGAGTTGACCCAAGCGGAGCAATGCTGAGCACATCATTGATGCGATTGAGCGCACCCAACGCGGCGGCCGGATCAGACGGAGTGGAAGACGCCCATGGCAGGATCGCCCCCAAGGCACCGGCAATGTTGAGATCATCGGCCAAAGCCTCTGCAAATTCCTGCAGGATCGGGTAAGTCAATTCCACAGGTTCCGCCTTGCCGCCACATGCCGCTTCCAGCTTCGCGCGGAAGTCCGTAAGTCGCCTTACGGCACCGGCAGAATCCAGCAGACCTTTTTTTGTGAAGTTCATGTTGGCTCGGTAATGCGACTTAATGAGTTCCAGTCGCAGCACGGCCGGATGCACTTGAGTTCCCGTCGCGCGACCCTCAAGTACATCTCGCACGGTCCAGAAATTCCCCTTGCTTTTGGACATCTTTTCGCCTTCCACCATCAGGAAGCGGGCATGCATCCAGAATCGAGCGAACGTGTCTTCGCCTGTCGCACCACAGGTCTGAGCGATCTCGCACTCGTGATGTGGGAAGATAAGATCTTCGCCGCCCGTATGGATATCGATTACGTCCCGTCCAAGACGCTTGCGTGCCATGCACGAACATTCAATATGCCAGCCGGGATAACCCGTACCCCACGGTGAATCCCACTTCATGATGTGAGAATTGTCGGCCTTCCAGAGCATAAAATCGGCAGGATGCCGCTTGTTCGCTTGGTTCTCATCGCTAATACGTCCGCCAGCACCAGTCAGCAGCCGGTCGAGCGTGTTGCCGCTCAGGCGGCCATAGCTTGGAAAACTTTCGACGCTGTAATACACGACGCCGTCCTGCCCGACATAAGCATGGCCTTTGGCAATCAACTGCGCAATCATCTCCTGCATCGTGTCAATGTGTTGGGTCGCGTGCAGAATGTTGTCTGATTCGAATGCCACTTTGACACCCAAAGTCTGCGCGTCCTGGAGAAATGCGTCAGTATAAAACTTGGCGATCTGATACGGATCGTCGGGATTTTGGACGGCTCCTTCCGGAACTCTGCCGGACTTCTTGTCTTCTTTCACGCGCCGTGCAGCGGCCTGCATCTTGTCTTCGCCAGCTCCGTCGGCGCTGGCATCGTCGGTCATGTGACCGACGTCCGTGATGTTCATGACGTGATGAACTTTGTGGCCAAAGAATTCCAAGGTCCGGCGAATCACGTCGGCGAACAGGAATGAGCGGAAGTTTCCGATGTGGGCAAAGTCATAGACCGTCGGGCCGCAGCTGTACATTCGCACGCAGTCCGATGCGACCGGCTGAAATATTTCGGCAGTGTTGGTGAGTGTGTTGTAGAACCTGATTTCCATCGTTCCGTCTCGAGGGGCAAGTACGCAGCGTGCGGGGTTGTACGGCTCAAGGCCAATTCTCCGCGCGAGAATAGTAAAACAGGAACGCGGAGTGCAGTGCGGATTGGGGACGCGGCGCAGAGATTCTCGCGATCTGTTAGTCGTGCACCCTCTGCGGCAATTCCACCAAAGCCCCATCGACGCGATCAAGAACCGTGTGGTGACGTTGCAAAACTAGGTCACAGAGTTCCTGATAGTCACGCATGTTGCAAATTATCAACGCGCTGGGATGCAGATTACCCCCACCGTTTGCCGGTTGCGCCGACTTTGCAGACTCATTCGCGTTAAGGGCAAGCCGGTGATAGCAATTATCTTCCTGCAGGTGCATAAACGTGACGCATCTTGTACTGGACTGTATGCCTCACCGAGTTCCCGTGTGAGACGTTCGCACAATTTTAGATGCGACCGTCCTCGATCGGGAAAATCCGCGATAGATAGAAGAGACAAAACATGCGAATTCTGGTGAGCTGGGACAACGAGCCTCAAATTGAACTGCTGAAAATGTATCTCGGGATGGGCGACCACGCTGTCGTGGCCACGGCCAACTGGGACCAGTTTAAGATGCTGGTCGCTTCGCCGCAGACATTCGATGTGATTCTGATGGCGTCATCTTATCCAGACCATGATCCCGCCTTTGAATTGTTTGAGAAAATCCTCGCGATGCGTCCTGAGTGTCCGGTGGTGGCCGCCTGCCTGCAAAACGAGGTTTATCGAATTGCAAGGTTCATCGAGTCCGGTCTTCGCAGCTATGTGATTCGTGACGACAATTGTGACTTTCTATTTCTAGTCCTTGCGATTCTTGAGGCGGCCGTAAAGCAGGTAGAAACCGAGCGGGAGCGGTTGATCTCCGCCCAGCTTCGGAAAGAAGTGCAGTCTGTGCGTGAGTTGCAGGAATCGATCATCTCGAAAGATATTCAGACACCAGAAGGCTTCAAAATTGTCGCCAAATATGAGTCGTCTCAGATTCGGGTGATTGGCAGCAAGCCGGTAACTATGGCTGGCGGTGACTATTACGAAGCTTTCACGCTCCCGGACCATCGCATCGTGTTACTGGTGGGCGATGCTTCCGGGCATGGGATGAAGGCGTGCATGTCAATTTTTACCATGCATACGCTGATCCGCATGATTCGATTCGACGAATATCTGGATGCCGCACTGCTAGTTCAGCATATTAACGAACACCTGTGTAAACAAAGCGTGGTGAGCGGGGCGGGTGGGTTCATTACGATGTTGTACGGCGTGTTTGATCCGAGTACGCGGGAGTTGCTTTGGGCCAGCGCTGGTCATCAGATGCCAATCCTGCACAATCTGGAAACCGACGAGATCAGCGAAATCGCCAATGCTGACGATTCTTCGGGCCTCCCGATCGGATTGTTTGAACTCGGTGGTTACGTAAATAATCGAACCATCATTCCTCCAAACTCACGACTGCTCCTGTATACCGATGGCCTGATCGAAGCCTTTCCCGGAAACTCACGTGGAGACCATGCCGAGTTCGGGATCAGCGGATTGCAACATACGATGCGGAACAATCGGACAAAGCCCGCGCAGGAATGCCTAGATCGCCTGTTCGCCGATTCCTACGCGTTCACACAAGGATCCGGACGCCACGATGATACGTCTGTGCTGATCCTCGAGTCCGTATGATCCGCAACGTCCCGAGGAATCAACTTCGGATCGGCATGGCAGGATGACGACCAAGGGCAAGCTGAAATTGCAACACGCTCTTCGGGACCCTAAAAATTAGGGGCTTTCGTGGTCGAAAAACGAGAAATCCCCAAAACCGTCGGATCTCTTCGCTAAAAGTCCAAAATTCGTCCGTGAATCCGGCAAGGATCCCCATATGGGGTTGCTATTCAGCGCGCATGCGGGTAGCGTCATGAGATCTGAATTTGATTTCGGCTCCAAAAGTCGTTCGAACCAAGTGGGATAGATCACAAACATTCACGAAGACGATCACATCCGATCCTGAATGTTTCTATAACATGCGTCTTTTTGATGGACGTTCGGAAGAATTTGGAGTGTTCAAATTCAGCGTTTGGAAGGCTGCCGTGTGGCAGCAACACGGGTGTTTTGGTAGCTGAAAAGCTCAAGGGTTTCGTGAATGAGTAAGAACATTTTTGTTGGTAGTCTCGCGTGGGGCACTACGTCAGAAGGAATTGAGCAGGCATTTGCTCAGTACGGAGTTGTAACGTCTGCTAAGGTCATTAGTGACCGCGAGACAGGCCGTTCCAAAGGATTTGCTTTCGTCGAGATGGAAACTGGTGGCGACGAAGCCATCAAGGCATTGAACGGTTCAGACATGGATGGTCGCCAGATCGTTGTCAACGAAGCTCGTCCACGTGAAGAACGAAGCGGTGGCGGCGGTGGTGGCGGCGGCTACGGCGGCGGTGGCGGCGGTCGAAGTGGCGGCGGCGGCGGCGGTCGAAGTGGCGGCGGCGGTGGCTACGGTGGTGGTGGCGGCGGTGGCCGTGATCGCTACTAATCAGCTTTCGCAAGAAATCTGAAGAGACAGACTTTGCTCCTGAAATCAGGGGCTCGTCGTAAACACAATGGGTGGTGAGCCAATCCGGTTCACCACCCTTTTTATTTTGCCCGGGGAGAGGTCTGCACGACCGTGATTCACAGGAGAATGCCGCGTGTCACGCGCATTGCCCACGGGGGGGTAGGCCGCACCAACCAAACCTCACAAGAGCGGGAATAGCGACCGCAAGCCGAACACAAGTCCTGCTGACAAGGTGTTAACACCTAAACACGGGTTTGCGCTGTTCCGGCACAGGCGGCGAGCTAAAAGCCCATCAAGAATAAATGCCCAACTTCTTCGGCCTGAATAGCAGTTAGGGCGAAACGCGTGATTCCTGCATTCCTCGCAAACAGTGCTTCGCATGCAATGGGAAGGATTTGCAGAGTCGTTTGGACCGGCAGTCTCCGCCAACAATCCGCTGAAATGGTATTTGATTCGCAATTTGGGTTAATCCCTCGCCCACTGCCGATTGCATACTTTCTCTCAATGTCCATGCACGGATGCGTCACCTTTTCCAAGTCGCATTACCGGAGATTTGTTGAATGAGAAGCTTTCTTTCGCTGTTGGCCGTTACTGTTCTGAGCTGTTTCTTGGCACCACAGTCTGCCGAAGCCGGTCTGTTTGGTTGTTTCAAGTCTAAGGCGAATTGTTGCGAGCCCTGTTGTCCGCAGCCCGAACCATGTTGCGCACCCGCACCAGCACCCGTGTGCTGTGAGCCGGAACCCTGCTGTGATCCATGCAGCAAGCCACATGGTGGCCTGTTCTCCGGGATGTTCAAAAAGTGCTTCCGCCGCCACAGCTGTGAAACATGCTGCCCAGCTCCAGAGCCTTGCTGTGCGCCAGTCGCACCAACCTGTTGTGCTCCAGCACCAAAGCCTTGCTGCGGCAAATGATGCCACATCATTGAGTGAACACAACTTCTAAGGCCGGTGACATTTGTCCCCGGCCTTTTTTCGTGCGAGGATCTTGTGACGCTGCAGCCGTGCAACCTCACGCGTCAATAAGGCCCGCGAATATGCTGGGCAACTTTGGAATGATAAAACTCCGACAGCCGGGAGTGCAATTCGCCGCTCAGTCTCGGTAGATTGCTGACCGCGGCGTTGCTCGTGACTTGCGCGGGAGACGACGCACCCGGAATGATAGTTGTGACCGCATCGTGATCCAGAATCCAACGCAGCGCGGCTTGGGACATGGTCATCTCTTGCGGAAGTAAGACGCGGATTTCGTTCGCCAGTTCAACGCCGGTTTCAAACGGTAGTCCGGCAAAAGTTTCACCCACATTGAAAGCCTGCCCGTCGCGGTTGTAGTTGCGGTGGTCGCCCGCCGTGAATGTGGTCTGCTGAGTGAACTTGCCGGAAAGCAGTCCGCTGGCAAGCGGCAGGCGCACGATGATGCTCACGCCGGCCTTCTGCGCCTGCGGAAACAAGTCTGAAACAAGTTTTTGCCGAAACAGGTTGAAGATCACTTGCAGGGAAACAAGGCCTTCTTGGCCGAGACACAGCAACCCCTCTTCGACCGATTCCACCGAAGCCCCAAATTCACGGATCACACCGTCGGCTTTGAGCGATCGCACCCAATCGAAAATATGGCCCTTGCGAAGCGCGTCAAGCGGGATGCAATGCAGCTGTAGGCAATCAAGCGTCGTAACGCCTAATCGCTGACAAGCGGCATGCACGGCCGAACGCAGCGCAGCTTCCGTGTACTTGTCCGGAAAGACACTGCCGTCACGCCCAAACTTGGTAATGACGCGGATGGGATTGCCCCTGTGCGTCGCTAAGAATTGGCCGATGAGCGATTCGCTGCGTCCGCCACCGTAGACATCTGCGGTATCGAAAAAATCGACGCCGCTGTCCACGGCTGCCGACATAATTGCCAACGCCTGTGCGTCAGACATCGGTCCAAAATCGCCGCCAAATTGCCAACAACCAAGCCCGACTTCGCTGACTGGTTGTCCGAGTGTTCCAAAGTTTCTGGATTGCATGCCCCCAGTATAACCATTCTCAGGGGTGCCGATCAACGCTCAGGAAACCTGCCATCCTCTGCCGAACGCTAGCGTGTCTCCCCATCAGCTCAGATTCGAAGAACGTGCGACACCCGCAAGGTTTGCGTATTCTGCGTTGATTATGTTCGGCAGGAACAGCCAGTTTATAATGGGGGATCTATTACCGGTTCCTTAGAGGAAAGGTTTTTTCTTCTGCTATCTCCAGTAAATGTGCTCAAGTCTCCGATGAATACCACTGGGTCGTAGCGGACGCATGTAGATCTTCCTGTTGACCTGATTGCCGGGTGACAAAAGATGATTTTAATGTGAGTTCCAAACACTCACACGAATCAACTGTCTGCCCAATCGTCACGGAAGGTGAAGGTCACATGATCCTGTCGAGGTTTCACTTCCAGCGATTGGGCCTCCTAGGGCTTGCGCTGTGTTGTGGACTTTTTTCGGAAGTTATCGCGGAGGATGACTCTGGACAGAATCGCCTGCAGCCAACCTTCGGTGCCGAACAGGACTGGTTTGTTGGAGGCGGCAGGCAAACGTCTTTTCCTACCTCGGCCTTGCGTGGCCTCACGTTTCTCGATGAACAGGATGCCGCTGAGGTTCAGATTGACACGCATCCTCTTCCCGAAAACAGGGCTGGAAATTCGTTCGAGTCTGAGCTAGCACGGTTGCAACATCGGATTGATCAGCTTGAATCTGCGGAGCAGACACGCACCGAATTTGACTCTCAGCAAATCGCCGCCGCCGCCACTCAGAAAGCCGACGAAATTCAGCGGGCCGCGGGCTGGCAGGATATGTCCACCGACAAGTGGACGGTCAAGCTGGGCGGGCATGTGCAACTGGATTATATCAACTGGGCGAATGCTGACCCGGCCATTACCGACGCAGAGGACTATTTCCAATTTCGTCGTCTACGACTTGTGGCGGATGGAACAGGCTATGGTCAGTGCGACTTCCGATTGCAGATGACACTCGAGCCTGAAAGCATCAACGTCCCGAGCATCCCCAACAAACCCCTCGTTGCCACATTACCTGAGGTAAAAGATGCCTATTTTTCAATGAACGAAATCCCGGGCATTGGGCGATTTCGCATCGGAAATTTCTTTGTTCCATTCGGTCTGGAACAAGTGACGAACGACACCAACAACGTTTTTCTAGAACGGTCGATCCCCACTGGTGGAGTGTTCACCGCGGACCGTGAAGTCGGAGCTGCGTTGTACAACTGCAGTGACGACCAGAGCGTGACATGGACGACGGGCGTCTTCTTTGACAGCATTAGCGAATCGCTGAAGTCACGGCTTGATGATAATCAGGGAGCACGTGTTTCAGGTCGGCTAACGTGGACACCGTTCTATGATGAGCCATCCAACGGGCGTTATCTTGTGCATACCGGAATCGGGATTTTACATACCCATGACCAAGACGGTGTCGTCCGTTTTCGGGCACGTCCTCAAATTCATGAAGGGCCTCGTCTGATTGACAGTGGCGACATTCTGGCGGACAACTTCACGACAGGCAATCTAGAATTCGCCGCCGTGATGGGGCCTTTAACACTTCAAAGCGAGGCCTTTGTCTCGGGCGTTCAGACCAACACGAGTGGTGTGCAAACAGCGACTGGCGGCTACGCTCACCTGAGTTATTTTTTAACGGGTGAGAATCGCATCTATGAACGATTCGGACAACATGGAGCTCAGTTCGGCCGCAGTGTTCCAACGTCTAATTTCTTTATCGTGCCGGGTGCCATAAGCCCCGGTGCATGGGAACTGAAAGCGCGCTACTCTAATCTGAATCTCAATCAGTTCCACAAAGGAGCTTACAACGATCTCACGACTGGATTCAATTGGTACTGGAGCGATCGAACTCGCGTCATGTTTGACTGGATTCATCCGGTAACGACGGCTCAGGCTGCTTTTGGGCAAACGCAATCGGATCTTCTCGCCATGCGGTTTGACTTCAATTGGTAACGCAGGGCGGTGTCGACTTCACCAGTTGGAACGCTCAAGCCTACTCTTTGCGATCCTCCTCAACTAGGTAATGTTTATGGAAACGTCTACGCGCCGCACGCTGCTTGTTTCGCTTTTTTCCGCTGTCTGGGGTGCAGGTTTTTCATCTGTTGCCATCGCCGACGAAGGTTGCTGTGCGCATTGTGGTTGCGTGGCCAAACGTTGTCGCCAGATCTGCCGGCTTGTCAGCGAGAATAAAAAAATTACCACCACTTGCTGGGGCATGAAGTGCGAAGATTTCTGTGTGCCTGGGCCAAGCACTCCCGACTGCCAACACAGCGAAACCATCTGTAGCCCAAGACCTGATTCGGGAGATGTTTCCTCTGCGCCGAAGAAACGCGTGTGGACGTCTTGGATCCCTAGCAGCAGTGGCGAAATTTTCACGAAACGAAAGTTGATGAAGAAAACGGTGACGACGACCGTGCCTGCGTACAAATGGGTTGTCGAATCCGCTTGTCCACAGTGCATTGCGGCGTTTGAACCTGTCTGCATTCCCCCCCGAACCAAAATCCCCCCGATGCCTCTCGTGGCAACCGTTCACGGGTTGGAATTGGTTTGCACACAAAAATTAGAATCGGAGACGTCGCTTGAATGACAGGTGATGGCTAACATCCTATTGTCCTGAAATTATGTCTGGCCCTGACGCAAAAAATATGATCGATGAAACATGGTGCCCTGCCACAGGGGCGATTGTGGCAACCTTGGGGGTGGCTGCCCTCTTAGATATCGCGACCGCTGAAACGCTGAGTCTCACGGATCACGCTCCTTCACTTGGCGTAGTCATCTTCCGCCTCATTGATTCTTACGCCAGTCCTGTGGCACTCGCGAGCACGCTACTCGCATGGATTTTTTGGAACTGGCGATCTCAGATCCACTTTAAATTCTTTTTCAAAATGACAATGGGGCTTTCGCTGATTGCCTTGCTAGATAATTTGGTGGGACTGATCATTTGCTTGTTTGACAAGCAGGACAGTCCGGGTTTTCTGTTGCTCTCCGCGAGTTTTGTGTATCTGGAAAACATTGCGTTTTTTACAGTTTTCTACTGGCATTTTGATCATCCGCTTCAAATTCGAATTGCCGCTGGCGAAAAAATTCATCCCGAAATTGTGTTCCCTCAGTACGGTTCGCCATTTGAATCTCTCGCCAATTGGAAGCCCAGCTATCTGGATTATTTATTTCTATCATTCAACACCTCGAGTACATTTGGACCCACCCATCCCATTCCTCTTCGCGGCACGGTTCAAGTGGGAATGATGTTGCAAGTCAGTATTGCGATGGCCATCCTGATCATGCTGGCTGCGCGGGCCATTGGCTTAATCCACTAATTTAGGCCCGATATTGGTTCAAAGATTCGCGATGGTTGTTCATGCATCATTTATTCAAGAGACCATTGATCTTCTGAAGTAAGCAACTCGCGATTTAACAGAATCACTTCCCGCCCAGTTTTTGCGGCCACTCTTGTTTTGCTTGGAGGACCGCCAACCGTTTGAAATCACGCCCATGAAATTTTTCCGCTACCGCCGCCCCTCTTGGAAAACCATCCTGGGAATTACGGCCGCCAAAAAACGCCTCAAGAAAGACCTCGGCATCACAGCCCTGCTCAAACCGTTTCGCTGGTGGACTAACGAGAAACGCAAGATCAAAAGGGCTGTCGGTTACGAATCAGAGGTTGGGCGTCTGCTTCGTCATGGTTTGCCGCGGCCGGGTGGGTGTCTCGTGGTGTTGATCGCTGGACCGCTGACCATGCTGGGCCTAGTGTGGCTGGTGGTGTGATGCTGGACGAAATCAAATTCACGGCCATTAAGGCGAGTTCAACCAGCGAGTCTGCAGCACGTTGAGTACGCTTCAGTCCACGAACAAAAATTCGTTCGAACACAGGAGTACCTGCGCCAATTGTTCAAGTGGTGAGAGCTGGTCGTGGGGATCGTGGGGAAAGTCGGTATCGGAATTCCAAGACCGAGGCGATTCCGCGGCAGCGTCGCTAATGGTACATGTCCAGAGATACTGATTGCTGTTGAGCGTCTCACCGATCTCAACCACAAAATCGAGCGTGTCGCCCGGCATCACTGGCAGCGATTCCACGTTCAACGGCAGTGTCTGGTGGAAAGCCTTTGACGATTGCAGCGTGCCACTTTTTGAACTAACAATATACACGCGGATCCCGTCACCGACGGCAGGCTCATGCTTGAGTTCGGACTGGATCGTGATGGTCATCGCTGCGGGGGCCGTCCAGCGGCGCACGGATGCGTGGGCTCGATCATTGCCCGGATGCCCGCCTTTCGCAGTGAGTTGCACCCATCCCAACCCGGCGTCCGGCCACGTTTCACTGCCTTGCCATGCGTTGCCGGTGAAGTGCGGCAGTGCGGCAAAGCCCGCTACGCGTTGCGTTGCTTCATCGTAGGAACCGAACCCGTATGACCAGTCGGAGGCGGTGACTGATGCTAGGGAATTTTCGGGAACATCAGCCACCAGCAGCTCGTGTGCGGCGGCGAGTTGAGCGCTCGTCGGCTCGCGCTGTAGGGCATGACGATACAGCGTGCGAATCTGCTCGTCGGCATTGAGTTCCGCTGGCAGCGCCGCAGCCAGTGCGCGTGCACGCTCTAGGGCCAATGGGTGATTCATTAGAAACAGCGACTGCTGAGGAACTGTCGTCTCACTGCGTTTTGGAATGGGCAGATCGGGGTTTGCAAAGTCGAACATGCGCAGCGTGCCCGGCAAGTACTGGCGATCGACCAGCCCGTACAACGTCCGCCGCACCGGGAACGGTTTCGAAAATAGGTTCGCAGGCTTGCCGCCGCTCCGCTGGTCCAGTTGACCGGAGACGACGAGCATGGAATCTCGCATTTCTTCAAATGACAGCCGATGCACGTGCATGTGCCAGAGCAAGCGGTTTTCCGGGTCGACCTCGCGGGCATGGCCAAGTTCCGCGTCGGTGGCAGGGCCGTCCGAAGACTGCCGGTACGCGGCAGACAGCACGAGCATGCGATGCAGCGCCTTCAGATTCCAGCCACTGGCGACAAATTCTGACGTCAACCAATCTAGTAACGCTGGATGTGATGGCCGTTCAGCCCGAATTCCGAAGTCCCCAGGTGTGGTGACTAGACCGGCTCCAAAATGATGGGCCCAGACGCGGTTCACCATGACTCGCGCGGTGAGAGGATTAGCCGGATCGACAATGGCCTCCGCCATTTCTAGACGCCCGCTGCCATGCTCAAAGGGCTTTCGATCAGGGCCGGAAAGCAACTCCAGAAATCGCCGGGGCACATCATCGCCTTTATTCGCCGAGTTGCCTCGTTTGAAAATTCGCGGCGACGAGGGTACTTGCCGATCTTCAATGATGGTCGCGAAGCGCGGATCGGAAGCGGCATTGATGATCAAGCGATCCACCTCACCCTGCAGTTTCCACAATTCGGTGCAGGTTCCAGAATCGAAATCATATTCCGTATTGACGACCGCTTCGTCTGGGACTTCGCAGAGAGATCCCGGGCCGTATAGCAGCGATCGGAGTTGTTCGGCAGCCGGATCAGGCATGGTATGGATGGCGATGCCTTGTGCGTCTGACTGCTTGACTGCGGCCTGCCACCGCGCATCGATGCCCTGCAACAGGGTTGCATATCGCGTAATCACGTCGGTAAATGACGTGGGAGCGACAGCAAACGCAGCCGCCACAAGCGGATTGATTTGTTCGGCACGGAGTTCCTGAAGTGCCTGCGTTACGTGAGCGACCTGTGCCGAAAATTGATCGTCGGGGATCTCCGCGTAGCGATGCCATGCCACAAACACAGGATCATGCCGCAGACCAGCATCGCGCAAATAGTCGCGCCAACGATGCACGAAGGCAGGCAGCAGATCACCAAGTTCTAGGATCTGATCAAATCCCTCCTCCGGATACTTCTGCAATTCGCGTTGCGCCTGCAGATAGTCTCCGATGCGCGATCGGATGCGCGCTGATGTCGAGACGCGGCGTTCCTGACGCAGGGTGGCAAGAGCATCCGTGCGCTTTTTCAATTCCGCTGCGAACGCTTCATCCTGCATCTGTCCATTTGGCAACGGCACAATTTGTTCGCGGCAACTGTCGAAGACCCCGTACAACGCGTAATAGTCGGCAGTAGGAATCGGGTCGTATTTGTGATCATGACAACGCGCACAGCTCACGGTGAGCGCCATCGTACCGCGACACACAACGTCGATGCGATCATCGATAATGTCACGTCGCACTCCCTGAAACCTACGACCGAGCGTCAAAAAACCCATCGCGGCAAGGTCTGCATCCCCCCGATCGGCCACTTGATCAGCGGCCAGTTGCAGCAGCAGAAAACGATCGTATGGCATGTTGGCGTTGAACGCATCAACTACCCAGTCTCGATATGACCACGCATGAATCCAGAATCGCTCCTCCCGCGCATATACGTAACCCTTCGTGTCAGAATACCGGGCGATATCCAGCCAGTGGCGCGCCCAGTGCTGGCCATGCGTCGGGGAGGCCAGCAGCCGATCCACCAAATTTTCGTAAGCCTTGGCGTCCGCGTCGTGCATGAAATTGTCGACGTCGGCAGCGGTGGGTGGCAGTCCGGTCAGCGTATAGAAAGCGCGGCGGATCAATGTCCGTCGATCGGCTTCAACGGACAACGTCAGATCAACCTCATCCAGCTTCGCCAGCAGAAAGGCATCGACTGGCGTCTGGCTGCGCACGGCATTTGCTGCCGCAATCACTGGAACTTCCGGCCGTGAGACCGGTTGAAATGCCCAATGCGTTTTCGCCAAATCAGCGTTAGGTGCTTTCAATGGAACTGCAGCTTGCGGCCACACGGCACCAAGTTCTACCCAATGGATCAGGGCCTGTTTCTCGGCCTCCGGCAATTCCTTCTTCGGAGGCATCTGGAGATCGCCGTCGTAGCGAATCGCCTGAATCATGTGGCTGCCCGACACGTCACCCGGAATTAGCGCCGCACCGGAATCGCCACCCTTCAGCATCGCCTCACGGGAATCCAAGCGCAACCCGGCGGACTGCTTCTGATCACCGTGACATCCGAGACACTTCTCAACCAGCACCGGGCGGACGTGCGTTTCAAAAAAATGGGCATCATCCTGTGCTGCCACAGGGAAGAGGGGCGAGCCGATCATCGCTATCACGATGATCAGGAGGATGTATTTCCGCCGCAGGGTACAGTCCAGCGATGCAACGAATTCCGAAAGTCGGCGACACGCAACCATATTGATCAGCCTACAGTGAGGCGGCAGGAAAATTCAGGAGGGAAGTGAATTCTGGCGTGCAAGACGATCTGGCTCAAGTGTCAGCTGTCGATTATGCCCTTTTTGCACAGTACCCTCTAAAATACTGGAAAATCACAGACCAGCCGCTTGCAGCTGGATAAACGGCAACGAAAACTGCGGAACGGTTTACATTAGGGAGGTCAGCGGAGAACATCCCGGTCTGCTGGACGATCGCAGAGGATAGATCCCATGGACAGCGATCGATGTGAACTCCTGTCCGAACGCATCCGGAATTTTCATTTTAGACGTCCGTCAGGAACTTAACCAAGGTCGAGCCATCCGCGTGCACATACGCACTTTTCCCGGATCGCGTTCGGAAATTTTTGATGCGGCCATCTTTGCTGATGCTGTGTGGAGCATTTGCGTTTGCAGTGATGGGTGCGTTTACGCACGCCGCGGCGAAGCATTATGACTGGCAAGTGATCGCATTGACGCGGTCAATCCTCGCGATGATGATTGCCGGCCTGCTGGCCGTCAAGGCAAAGACGCCCATGGTCTTTCTCCGTCCGTGGACACTCTGGGTACGAAGCATCGCCGGCAGTCTGAGTGTAATGTGCAACTTCTACGCCCTGTCGCGACTTCCGATTGCCGACGCATTGACGCTCACAAACATGTTTCCCGTCTGGATTGCCGTGCTGTCCTGGCCTGTGCTCGGCCGCTTTCCGGAGCGTGATGTGTGGTTTGGAGTGTTGTGCGGAGTCATGGGGGTCGCGGTGATGCAGCAGCCGTATCTTGTGGAAGGTAACCTTGGAACACTGGCGGCCGTCACCGGATCAGTCACAAGTGCGGTGGCCCTGATCGGACTCCATCGTCTTGGCCACATCGCACCCAATGCCATCGTGTTCCACTTTTCTGCTGTTTCGGTGCTCGTCGTCCTAGCGACTATGTTCGTGGTGCCACCCGAACAGGCGTTGGCGTTACAACTGACAGCCGTGTGGCCAGCCCCGGCCTACTTACTGGGAGTAGGAATCTTCGCCACGCTGGGACAACTGCTCCTGACGCGCGCGTTCGCCGCAGGAGCACCGGCGCGGATCTCGGTCATCGGACTGACGCAGGTGGGTTTTGCGATGATCTTTGATGTCATGTTCTGGAACCGCTCGCTCCAGATTCATTCGCTTCTCGGCATGTTCCTCGTGATCGTCCCCACGGTTTGGCTCATGCTTCACCGCGACTCCCGCAATTCGACGAACGGCTAGCTAGGCTGAAATCTGCGACCGATACAGACGGGCATCGACCATGCTCGCCATCTGGCCCTGATCCAGCTCGGCCGTCAGAAATTGACACACCATTTCCGCC
Source organism: Planctomycetota bacterium (assembly GCA_003670925.1). GTDB lineage: Bacteria > Planctomycetota > Planctomycetia > Planctomycetales > Planctomycetaceae > SXXK01. The sequence goes on from QWQG01000135.1 coordinate 56,821, forward strand.
GCTCTGCGCGGTTCATTCAGGACTTCCCTGAATGTCAGTTCGAGAACTGAAATATGGCTGCGCTCGTCAAGTTTCCGTAGTCCGGTTTTTAACTCTCGGGCCCAGTATGCGGCCATTTGAGTATCGGAAACCAATGCGCCGGGCAACCCGAGGCGGTGGAGCATGTTTCGCTGCGACAACAATATTTCAGCCAAGTCACGCTGCATAAACAGTATCCGCACGGGACAATTTTCCGGGATCTGCAACACCAGCGGGAAGACGACTTTTACCGCCCGGCCTTGCAGGCTTTTGAATGGGACTGGCTCCGCAAAAAAACCGGGCAGGCACGCGGACTCGAAGTATCCCTGCGGGTTATTCAAGTCGGCCTGACGCTGTTCATCACAGACCACAGACATCCCACCGGCTCTCAGCATTTGCATCATTAAACTGGTTCCGGATCGTGGCAAACCGGAGACAATCGTGACAAATGGCAGAGCGGGCCGGCAAGCTGGTAAATCATGCGGCATAGGAATTCCCATTACGCTTCCAGAGTCGGCGTTTGCAGTTGCATGGCGGCCATCCACTGTCCGGCCTTTTGATACAGGGCTATCAATAGCTCTCGCGCTGCAGGGAATTCTGGCTGTTGTTTCAAGGCGACTTTGAGGCTCTTGATGGCGTTCGGATTCTGGCCAATCCGATGGTACGCCAATCCCAGATGATAATGCGCCGTGGGGAAAAAGAATTTCAGTCCGACTGCGGTCCGGGCTGATTCAATCGCGCTCGGATAGTCCTCACGAGTCAGGCAGACGATCGCCAGATGATGCTGGCACCGCGCGCTCATGGCATCCAGCTTCAGAGATTCTCGGAACGCCGTTTCGGCATTTTCCCAATCTTGCTGGGCCACAAATAGCTCCCCAAATCGCAGCGGGACTTCCGGCTGGCCGGGTGCCATGGCGAGGGCGGCCTGCAAATAGTGTCGTGATCGAACAGCGTCACGGTCAGCATGATACTGGCCGGCTTTCAGGAGCAAGATGTCGCTGTTGAGGATTCCTAGCTGATCCAGATGCTGGATGATGGTCTGCAATCCGCATTGGTTCTGTAACTGATGGTAGCATTTTGCAACGGCTATCAAAATTCGCTCATCGTCAGGTGTCTCAGCCAAGAGTATTTCCAGGATGGTGATCGCTTTCGCTGGCTGCGATTGATGCACATAGACGCTCGCCAGATTGATTTGGGATTCCCGAATCGCTTGCCGCACGAGCGCTGGCGATGTTTCCTCCGGATGCGAGCCGTTGGGGAGTGCCGACAGGTAACCCAAATTTTGCAACTGAAGGATCGCACTGGCGGCCGCCAGCGTGTCGCTCCGCTTGTCCTCGGCGTGCATCCCGCATGCTCCGGGTTCGGACTCCCAGTCAGACAGCGGTTCGAGAAAATCGGGCACGCGGAAAGCTTGCGTCAGGATTTTTCCTGGCATCGTCTTGTCGCCGGGTAGCCCCAGCAGAGCTAGAATCGTGGGTGCGATATCCAACAACGTCGCTCCATGCACACGATCATCCGCCACGATCATCGGACCTTGCATCGCGACTATGCCCCAGCCCCGATGCCATTGGGCAGCTTCGGCATGCGGCGTCGCCCCATGACTAGAAATCAGCGGACGGCGATTCCCCGAATGGAAGCCGTGATCCGACACGACCACGATATGCACGTCCGGTCCGGCGATCTCCATCATTCTTCCGAGCATCTGATCATAAGCTCGGTAAAGCCCGCACATCACATCCTTGTAAAGCGTGTAGTCGCGATCCTCGATATGGGCCATCTGTGGGGGGTGATAGGGCATGAAAAAATGCCCGGCTGTATCCAATCCAGGATAGTAAACCGCGGCGAAGTCCCATGGTTCAGTCTCCAGCAACGCCGTGGCTACCGCATGCACGGTGTAGTCGCGGGCCAAAACCTCCGCCAGACGCAGCGGTTTGGGATCCAATTTCAGATCAATCTCTGCCACGCTCGGGATCAGGCCCAACAGATCGCTTGTTTCTATCTCGAACGGATGTATTCGCAGCCAGTCAGCCATCTCACTGACACGCGATGGCCAAACGCCCTCTTCTGCCATCGGCAATCGCTGTCCGACAGATCCCCAGTCGAGCTGCACGGCCACGTCCGAGACACACACTCCGTTGATTGGCTCCGCAGGCTGAGTGGCATACCAGCCCACCACAACGGATTTTAAATCCCTTTGGCTGGCGATATTCCACAGAGCTTTGCAGCGACGTGACACAGACGAAGCCGGCCGGACACCAAGGCCGTCCTCCGTCGGTTCGATGAAACCCAAAATCCCATGCTGATCGGCCGTTCGCCCCGTCGCGATCGATGTCCATAAAATGGGCGAAAGACATGGTGATAACGTGGCCAAATTACCGATCACCCCCGATTGGACCACCTTCGAAAGATGCGGTAATTCACCCCCGTCCAGCAGCGGATTGATCATTTCCCAATCCGCACCGTCCCAGCCAATCAGCAAGACTTTGCCCATCTGCCTGTATTGCCTCACATTCGTCGTTGAACCAGATAAAGTAGGGTGTGTGAAGCAGCTCGCAACACACACCCCTGCGGATTCGCTTACAGCGTGAGGCTTAACGATCAGGCCTGAACGGTCGGAATATTATTCCCCAGCTTTGCGGCCTGCCGCCGTCGTCGCTGAATTAAACCCGCTGCGCCGACCGCCAAGAGAGCAAGACTGCTCGGCTCAGGGACCGCTGCTGGAGGTGTTGGAGGTGCTGGAGGTGCTCCAAGGATGGTGATGGAGGTGGCCGCGGTTCTCTCGAACTCGACGAAGGCGAGCGTGCGAACGCCCATGCTTGCACCGACCGTCATCTTGCCATACCCGTAGTGGGTAAGGGCGTCGGCACCCAAGAAGCGGAAGCCGAAGTAGTTGTCCGCGTTGAGAACCCAGCCACCAGCCGTGACGCTGCTGGCGGTGTTGCCGAAGGTCGAGGCGGAACCAACGATGGTGCCAGCCGACAGGCTCGCGACCGCAGAGGTCGTGCCGCCCTGGCCGAGGCCCATGACTTGGCCGCTCGGAGCAGCAGCGGCGAACCAGCTCATCGCAGTCGTCGAGGTGCCGTAGGGATTGAGGTCCCAACCAGTGACCAAGCCGGCAGCGCTGGCGGCGACCCGGGTTTCAACATTGATGTACTTGCCATCGATGTTGTTTGGGATAACGAGGTTTGCGTCCCAGTGGATGATGTCAGCGTTGGCTTCGCCAGTAACAACCGTCGTTACTGCGGTGAGCACTCCGGTGGCAGCTACACCACCGCGGACAATTTGTTTTAACACCTTACGGGTTTTTTTATTACGACTCATTAATTTACAACTCCACCACATAGCAACATAAAAAGAAGGAAGGCTCCTCCCCAAACTACCAGCCCCCCCCCCGTTGTTGCAACCAACTAAAGCACACATTCCGGATCGCAAGAATTCGGAGTTCTGCATTATTCATGGGGAGAAACACGGTGCGGGAGAAACACGGTGCTATGCATTTGAATTGTCGAGTCTTAAAAAGATAGGGGTAGGGAAGGTTCATTGATTTGAACCTCCCCTCCCGCCGAACCGGACTGGCGGATCTCCCGCATCCGGCTCTCCAGTCGATTGTTACTTGTAACAAGATTGACTTTCACAGGCATGGGCCATTGCCAGACTGAATAACCCT
>QWQG01000132.1 GCA_003670925.1 Planctomycetota bacterium
ACGCTTCCGCACCGAAGCCGGCCTTGCCGCGTCCATGCAATCCGTCAGTTCCGCCCGCCGATCACGGCGCCATGAAAATTCTTCTGCCTGACGTCACACAAAATCTAAGCCAGTGCGTTGCGTTTCCGCAAGCTGTGATGGCGTGATGCTGCGTCTCGCAAAAAGGGCAGTCACTTGCTCGAGGAGAAAGCTCGACGTGATCCCAAAGGGGGGATCGCAACAAAAAACTCCGCCGTTTACAACCAGATCTTGTTAACGTGAATTCGAAACCAGCACAGATTGCTGATAGCTCAGAAACGGAACGTTTTTAACGTTCTTCGATTTCAGATCCACATCCCATTTCGCAATCCGGCGATGATCATCTTCGCTCAGATTGCGGGTCAACTGATGGGCTGCTCGCAGATGCAGCGTGTCACCTGGACGCAGATCCAACTCTACACTGACCGGCATGCGACCGTGCAGTCCCCGAAGCGCTTCGTTGAGAGCAATTCGTGGTTTCGGAAGAAGGCTGTTTGGATGCAGAATAAAGTTGAGCTGGGCGGTCCAGTCAGCATACGCTAGATAACGATCCACCTGATCCACTTCGGCCCACGGACATGTCTCAACACGATACGTCAACGACGGAGACGACAACAACAGGGTCTCCTTCATGGGGTCGTACGACTGTTCAAATTTCGGGTCCAATTGGAAGGTGATCGCGTCTGCCGTGCGTTCAGCCGTTGGTGTTCCCATGGATCGAAGTTCTTGAATGTACTTTGTAGTTCTGGGTTCAAGAGAATCCAGCTTATGACGAATTTCATCGAACGTGAGGGTCGTGGATAATCCGCGAGTATTGTTGAGGATCGTGAAACGTCGTTCGACTGGATCAAAGATCACCACTTCGTCGGCTGCGTCAATATAGTCGTAAATCCGCCCATTATGACACAGGCTCAGGCTGCTGCTCACCATCAGCCCCGGCGGAGCCCCTTTTTCTAGGTCGTAAATGTGCGTGGAAATCCGCAAGCCCTGTCCAAGGCAGGCGGAACCAAAGCTCAGAATTGACCAGAGTAGGACGCAGCGAAATGCCATAAAAAATCTCCCGCGATGGTGCCCAGCTGTCAACAACTTAAGAAATACGCAGCATGAGATCAAGACAGCAACCCAGCTTGCAACATCTCGAAATCACTGTATATCAGCCGACTGATTTATGACTCAATGAGATTCATGGCGTTGAGCTGCTGTAAATCGTGATAACTCCTTCACCATCGTCAACATTCGGCAAATTTTGCCGAAGTGAAACGCCCGTTCGTACTTCTTTCTCAACGATCATGATGTCTACCGAATTAGCGATTTGTGCGGCGTTTCTGTCCGCAGTGAGCCGGGGATTGCCTCTGCCAGGATGCGAAATGCACCATGTCAAACTTTGAATTGCCTTAGGAACGACTCCCCGATTTGACGTCGGCGTCCGGATTTCGTAGCATACCGGACCGCGTGAGTGTCCTGCCAATTTTAGATCCTGCCTCAATCGAGTCTTGACTTTCGTGACTTGAAAAAGTCCAGTTGAGATTTGTCTGCCAGTTTCTGGCATCCCGGTGGACAACTGCGGCACAAATTGACATGACCCATTTTGTTGCGTTGAGGGACCAGCGCTTGATGATGGAACGGATTCTCTCCCGAAGTCGCCGGAGGATTCAATGCGTTGTCTGGTGTTGCGTAGCCTGCTTGGATTGCTGACGATTTTTTCGCTGACTCGCGTGGGAAATGCGGACGCCTTGGAGGTGACCCTCAGCGAAGGCGATGTCGTGCCGATGTTTGAAGCCAAGGCTGCCGACGGAATGGTTTGGCGATCAGTAGATCATGTTGGGAAAAAAATTATCGTTGTCTATTTTTATCCAGCCGATCTTACCGGCGGATGTACGCGCCAAGCCTGTGGTTTTCGAGACCGAATGAAGGACTTGGAAAAAGCGGGCGTCGAGGTTGTCGGAGTCAGCGGAGATTCGGTGGATAATCATGTGCTATTTGCCAAAGTCAATTCACTCAATTTTTCGCTCCTAGCCGATGAACACGGGGAAATTTCAAAAGCTTTTGGTGTCCCGGTAAGGGAAGGCGCTACAATCACGCAACTGATAGACGGGGTAGAAAGATCACTCGTACGAGGCGTCACGGCAAGCCGTTGGACGTTCCTGATTGACACTCACGGAAAGATTGTGCATAAAAATACCGCGGTCGATGCCGAGCAGGATTCGAGGAATATCCTCGAAACCGTTCGACGATTGACGGCTCAGAACGAATAACCGTGCGTGCGTTCCGCCTCAAAATTTTGGTGACGAATGCTTTTCGGATCGAATCGAATGTGGTAAGACAACCTGAACTTTTCGGGGTGTCTTGTGTTGAATGATCTAACTTGGGAGTTAAACAGTATGAAGAAATTTGTTGTGTTGTGTGTGATGGGGCTGATGGTATCAGCATGTCAGCTCGCGACCGCGGGAGATCTGAAGTCTGGTTTGCAGGTTGATGCTTATCCGGACGCGTTCAACGTCACGGACGTGACGGGTCCCTTGGCTGGCAAGAAACTCTGCTACCGATGTCAGTACGGCTCTCGTCCGGTTGTCAGCGTCTTTGTGCGCAAAATGGACGAGAATACTGCGAAACTGCTGAAGCAGATCGACGAAGTCGTCGGCAAGCAGGAAGAAAAGAAAATGGCAGCCTTTGTGACCGTACTGTCGGACGATCCAGATGCTCAGGAAGCCGCAGTCAAGAAGACTGCCGAAGAACAGAAAATCACGCACACCCCGCTGACAGTCTATGAAAACGCGGTTGGCCCACCAAAGTATAAGATTGCTGAAAAAGCAAACGTGACGGTGATGATGTGGGTTGACAGCAACGTCAAAGTAAACCATGCCTTCGCTGTCGGTGACTTGTCAGATGAAGCCATCGCAAAGGTCATCCAAGACACGGCGAAGATTCTGAACTAGTGTTAGCGTCGTCGCGAAAAGACACATGATGCTGAGATATCCTGCAAGGTATCTCAGCTTTTTTTGCGTTGCGTCTGCCAGCCAAGACTGCACATCTTAATGCGCGTGCATCAAGACTTCCGTATCGATAGATTCTTTTGACGGATGATTCGTGTGGATCGTGATGTGTCCGCTTTTAGATTTGGTTTTGTGGACAAAAGACCGGCTAGGTGGGGCAGAAATTTCTAAGATATAGCGATGCAACGAGCCGGTGGAGGTGCCGCTTGGCTCGATTGACGCTTTCAGAAACGGAGGATCGGCTTCGATGTCAGTGATTTGAAAAGGATCGCTCATATCTTTTTGATCAACGATGAGCAGGAGTTTGACACGCCGTCCTTCGGCCGCCGGAAACTGACCTAACTCTAGGACCATCGTTTCTTGGGTAAACATCGCGCCATTCAGCGGTTGCAGCATGAAATTGCCATACTTGCGCGCTGTTAACTTTGCCGTCACAAATGGAACCAGATCAACTCCCTTAACGTTGATTTTTAGATCTTCTTCGAACTTACCCACCGGAATGTCAGCCGCAATCTCGACATCTAGTCGGAACCCCGTCTCCCATTTTTCGGACGCGATTTCGGCGGCACTCATCGGGCTGACCTTGACCGTCACTTTGCCGGAAGGACTTTCGATTGATTCTACTTCCAGCCGATCAGTCAAACGCGATGCGATTGCTCCCCGAAATGTTGCTGTTTTTTCTCGATTGATACTACCGACTCTCCAGAGGTTGGGTAACAGCTCGACCGGCATATCAATCGCACCTGCTACGGTGAAACTCACTGACGCATTTTTCGGATCGTTTGTATAAACCGAACCTCCGTGTCGGAATGCCCGATCCGGCGTGGTACCAGCCTTCCAGTCAATCACAAGTTTTGTCTCTTCGCCCGGTTTCAATACTTTAGATTCAACTAAAAATGTCGTACATTTGCAGGTTGGTTTGCCTTCCTGCATGATGAGATCTGCATCACCTTCGTTTCGAATCACAAATGTGTGCTGGTTTTTCGCATTCACTGCCATCCGACCAAACGCGTACGTGGCATCGTCAAAAACAATCTTTGGCCACGGGCCAATTTTTGAGGCCACAGGAAGATCCACTGCCGCCGTTTCCGCTTTGCTCTCCACCGCCGGCTGAGGAGTAGCACTGATAACTTTAAGTCCCTTGGATGTATCACGAAGATCGTCCGTTGCGAGATTTCCGATCACAACAATCGTACCGACCACAGCCACAAAGGCTGCCAGCATGAGTCCAACAATGAACAGGGGATTCTTCATGTTACAATCTTAGATAATGACTTTCGATCGTCCGATTAGCGCCATGCCGCTAACATCCACGGTGGCGCCTACCGCCGTGCGATTCTGTTTGTTTTTAGTAATTGTTCTTCCGTTAGAAAACGATCGGCGTGGCCCCATGCGCGATTGACATTTTCCAGTTCAAGGACCCTCTCGGCAGCGACCTTCGCGGCAACGACGTGCTCCGCGCCTGCCGCATCCAGTTGCCAAGCCAGACAATACCAAGCATCAACCGACGAAGGATAAAGAGATATCGCCATCTGTAGATCTTGGATCGCCAAATTTTGAAGCAGATCAGCCTTGTGCAGCAGATCAACATTCCTTCGCACTTCAGCCCGCAATCTGTAACTGAAACTGTTACGGCGATCCGCGGAAATCAGATTTTCGCAAGCATCCAAAACTTCATCGGCCAATTTGCGATTGTCTGTATTCTCGATGCTCGGTCCCGCTTTCACACTAGTTTCCGCCGCGCGCAATGACACTGCCTCAGCAAGACGATACGACAAAACCTCCGCAATTTGTTGGCGCGGAGTCACACTTTCTGGATCTGCCTGCCGGGCTTGCTGAAACTGGTCAAGAGCCCTTGCCGGAAATAGGGGATTGGCGAGCAGTGAATTACCGATTTCGATATGATTTTTGGAAGCTGTGACCGGCAGCAGACCGCAGCGGATAATCAACGTGCATGCAGCCAAACACGCGACGGTACACAGGAAACTGCGTTTTTTCCCACGAACATAAGATTGACGACCGTCGCAACGAATCCCCGCCGCCAGACACAGCAGCAGCGTCATCATCACTGCCGGCATTTCAAAACCACCCGCGGCCAGCAGATTGACCATCATCGCGGATGCAGCGGCAAGGCCAGTTGCGGAATCTACAGGTCGAAATGATGGTTGGCCACGTAAAATTAGCAGTGAAAGCCCACCGAGTAAAAGCAGGCGAATTGGTTCCGAAGTCCATTCGTCGGAACCATTGAACCAAGTCCAGACAGTATGCACCAAAAAGCCACTCAGGAGTCCTCCAACCGCGACTCGCAACTTCTGGACACGCGGAGTTGCTAGGTTTCGAAGATCGCCGCGCATTTCCTGTAGATCCGGTTGTAGTGGACGTTTGATTAATCGCCAACCTGTGCAACTGATGATGAGCAAGAGTCCCGCGAGACCGATCAAACCGCTCGAAGACCACGCATCCAGCACAAAGTTATGTGGGTCACGAATCTCTTCACTCGATTCGTCTGCCTTGTACTGCAGGTAAACTTGTCGAAAGTTTCCCGGCCCCGCGCCGGTCAACGGCTGATCTCGCAGCATCTTTAACGTGCCTGTCCAATACAGCAACCTGAATTGCAGCGAGCGGGGTGATTCAAAAATCACTTCTTTGTCCAATCCTCCGACCGCGACGACAAAACCCACAGCCAATCCTGTAAATAGGACACCAGCAACCAGGCAGCGGACCACATTTTGGACTGCTGACACGCGAATTCTGCGAAACACCAGAATGCCGAAGCCGACACATGTCCCCAGCCATGCCGAGCGGCTTTTCGTCAGAATCAGGCAATATGCGATCAAACAAATCTGAATCACCAGCACCATCGTGCGTAGCCACGAAGTTCGGCGCCGCTCGCCGACTGGCGTTGACGCCTGTCCAATCAACAGCACGAGGCCGGTTGCCAAAATTCCAGCCAAGGTATTTGCCAACGCGAAAGTCGCAAATGGCTCCGAACTACTCAAGAGGCGATTTTCCCAAGCGATTCGCGAGGAACCGTGCATTGGGATTTCGTTTTCCTGAAACTGTTGAGTGATTTCATTGACGCGTAAGAAGTGCGACGATTCTCCACTCGCCAGCGCCTGATCAAGTTCGGTTCGCAGGCTGCGATACCAATCCGACTGTTCTGCATAGAAGACATGATGCTGCCAGATTCCGAAGCAACTGAGCCCAACGCAGACTGCAATCACAACCGCAATCCCCTGCGCGGTGATCTTCTGGTCCTGAAACAGCGAACGGAAAATTCGCCACGCGATCAGCAAACCAATCCATTCAAACGTCAGATTCAATGCTGCTCGACGATCACCGTCAAGTTGAAAGACGGCCAGTGTTGAAATCACATGCCCGCCGGCAATCAGCAGCACTCCCAGATCGATCCCGTCAAACCGAGGCCACTGGGCGTGCGTTTCATCCATGGCCCACCAGCGCTGCGATTCGTGCAGCAATCCCAACAGTATCCAGAGCACCACCAGATATTGTCCGAGACCACTGATAGCTTCTTCGGTTGGCCACAAAAACCCTGCCGTTAGCAGTGCGAACGCCAGCATGGAAATCGACAAACGCATTCGCTAACGCCTCTGCTGCTCCTGAATCTCATGTACCGAACGCCGCCCTACTGTTTCCAGAATTGCGATCACTGCCAACACGCAAAAGATCAATGCTAAGACCAATGTCGCTCCGATCCAGTCGGTCACTTTATACAGCAGTAGTCCGCCGAGGCCGGTCATCATCGTCGTGAGGTGAATCGTGAGCACCGCATGCGCGGGCTTCATTCCAAGTTCGACAAGTCTATGTGAAAAATGACTTTTGTCACCATGAAACGGACTTCGCCGTTGACTAAGACGAATCAAAATCACAGAACAGAAGTCGTACAACGGAACAGCCATCACACACAGGGGGGCCAGCATCACATGGCGACTTCCCGTACTCTCATAGAATGTACCTGTGACAGTCAATGTCGCCAGCAAAAATCCGATCAGATTGCTGCCACAGTCACCCATAAAGATACTGGCCGGAGGTCTATTCCAAACCAAAAATCCCATGAGGGAACCCGCTAGTAACAACAACGGAACCGCAACTGCCCATGCAGGTGTCCTCACCATTACAATCAGGATGGCTGCGAAGACAAGGGACGCAATTACCCCGATGCCTGCTGAAAGCGCGTCCATATTGTCCAAGAAGTTCATCGCATTCGTGAGCACCAAAATCCACAGCACGGTCGCGATAAATCCAAACCATGGTTGACTCACAAATACGGTCGCGCGCACGCCTGATCCGACGACGGCTACCGCCACCAAGAATTGCAGCCCGAGCCGAAACTTCCACGACAGATTCCAGCGGTCATCAGCGAGGCCTGTCAGGAACAACACACAAGCACCGCTGCCAATCGCTAAAAACTGCGCCAGCCTTTCGGGCGTCTGCTGAATCGCTTCGACCACCGGATCGATTCCTGCCAGATGTTTCGATCCGCTCATCACGCAAGCAACCACGACCGTCACCGTCGGGATCATAAATCCCAAAAAAATAGCGATTCCGCCTCCACGTGGGGTCGGCTGAAGATGCACTTTGCGATCCCCCGGCAAATCGATCAACCCCATGGCCGGTGCCCACTTACGAATCAACACGGCAATCGCGCAGGACAAGACCGCTGCCGTCAAAAATCCTGCAATTAGAATCTCCAGCATCAGTCAAAATCCGCCGGCATGTGAGAAAAACGGAGTGGTGGCCTGTTGTACGCCATAACTCGCCGGGCCCGCGAAGTTAAAAAGCACGTGAAGTGAAATAGAGCCCATTTTTTGTTGGAATTCAGCTTTCTCACCAATACTTAAAAAAACGGAGCAGGCGTTCTGGTCGGGAATTGAGTATACTTCATGTGCTGCCCTCGTAGCTCAGCAGGATAGAGCGGCGCTTTCCTAAAGCGCAGGCCACAGGTTCGACTCCTGTCGGGGGTACTCGATCTTCTCGCATTATCGCGCAGTCACCCGCAGAACCCCGTAAAAATTGGGTTTCTGTCGGGTGTTTTTTTTTGAGGGGTTGCCAGTTTTCACCATTTCGCGTGCCTTAATGGCCACCGTTTTCATGCAGTGTATTGCAGCCCTTGGCGTGTGCGCGGTCGGCTGGAACCAATTTTTAAACACGCTGACATCAAATCTGAAACGCGAGATCAGCCTTTCAGTCGCGTGCCAAACCAAAAGGCTCGTGATGCGAAGTGATGACGGCTAGTTGCCGATCAACGCGAGATTATCGCGATGAATGACTTCACCGAACGGTACATGGCCGAGTGCAGCAGCGATCTGGTCAGAGCGGCGGCCTTGGATGCGGCGAATTTCATCGGATGAATAATTCGCCAGTCCGCGGGCGATCTCCGTGCCATCTTGGCTCTTCAATCCCACTAGCGCGCCGGATTCGAATTCGCCCTGCACTTCGGTGACGCCGACAGCTAACAGGGATCGGCCGGATTCCCGCACGGCTTTGGTCGCACCATCATCGATCACCAAGACTCCTGCTGGTGGGGCTCCAAAACCAATCCAGCGTTTCCACGAAGCAACCGCTTCACCTTTGGCCAGAAACAAAGTGCCGGTTGTTTTTCCTTCACGAATATCATCCAGAACCGTGTCACTGCGACCGCTGGCGAGGATCACGGTTTCCCCCATACCAGTGGCTGCTAGGATCGCCCGCAATTTGGACGCCATTCCGCCGCGACCGCGAGTGCTCTGTTCCGCCGCGGCAAGTTTCAGCAATGAATCGTCGGGCTTTTCGATCAGCGAAATGACGACGCTCGCCGGATCCGATGGTGGCCCGTTATAAAGTCCGGCGATGCCAGACAGAATCACGAGCAACGGATCTGGCAACAGTGTCGCCAGCATGGACGCCAGTTGATCGTTGTCACCCACGGCGATCTCTTTAATGCTCACCGTATCGTTTTCATTCACGATCGGCACGACGCCAAAATCGAACAGTGTGCGCAACGTATTTCGCACATTCAGGTATCGCTGTCGATTGCGAAAGTCGTTTCCGGTCAGCAACAATTGGGCAGTCTTTAGTCCGTTCTTCAGCAGCGCATCATTCCATGTCCGCATGAGTTGCGGTTGTCCGATAGCAGCAGTCGCCTGCAACGCCGGAAGTGAATCGGGGCGGCGATTGAGTCCCAGAATCCCGATCCCGGCCCCGACCGCTCCGCTCGAGACGAGCACCACTTTGCGTCCGGTCTCTTGAATGCGAAAAATCTGATCGGAGATGCACTGAATACGATCTAGATCGAGGCGATCGTTGTCTGTCGTCAGGACATTGGTCCCGATCTTGACGATCACCGTTTGGCAGGCCTTAAAGACCTCGAGCCTGACAAGATCTGGCATAATGTGAACTCAAAGCAACAAAAGTTTGTCCGTTGAAATAATCACAGGCGGTGAGATCTAGACCTGCAAAAGCGATAAGTCCTAGACGCCGCATCGATCCTATACGTTCGCATGCAATCCGAATTCAGTGCGTAATTGTGTCATGGCGAGATCCGCTTGGTCGGCGGAAATCACGACACACAGTTTCAGTTCGCTCGTGTTAATCATTTCCACGTTGATGCTGTTTGCTGCCAGACATCGGAACAAGCGAGCCCCAACGTCCGTGTGGCTTCTGAGTCCAATACCGGAGACAGCGATCTTGCCGATTCTACGATCCGAGGTGAGGATGGAGCCGACATAAGTCTCCATGACTTCGCGGAGCAACAGGATCGCACAATCAAGATCAGAACGCAGGACTGTGAAAGAAATTGTCGCTTTCCCATCGCGCGCCGCGTTCTGCACAATCATGTCAACGAGGACACCGCCTGCCGCAATTGCGGTAAATACGGTTTCCGCGATTCCAGGGTCGTCGGGCAGATTGCTTAACGTGACCCGCGACTGATTGGTGTCCGCCGTGATGTCACTCACAACGATACTTTCCATACTGTCCAGTCGCGCAACAATGTCGGCTGTCAATTCTGGGCTGGCGGCATCAATCTCGCCATTCCGATGTCCATTGGATACGCAACCCACTTGAGGCAAAGATGACGTGGCCTTTTCGAGTTCAAAACCTGAATGCGCTGCTTGGACAGCATCGTGGCATCGACTGCGATCAATGAGGACAGAAATTTTGATCTCGCTTGTGGTCACGACCCGAATATTGATTCCGCGTGCGGCCACGACTTGAAACATCCGAGCAGCGACACCGGTATGCGTCTGCATTCCATGCCCCACAACGGAAACTTTTGACAGACCCGTTGTCGCGACGACATCCTCGGCCTGCAAACTGGCAGCGGTGGCTTTGGCGACTACCAAGGCGGCCTTGAGTTCGTCTTCGGCAACTGTGAAGGAGACATTGGCCGTGCCTTCGCGCGCCACGTTTTGCACGACCATGTCGACGGGGATTTTAGCAGCTGAGAGTGACGAAAATAAGGTACTCATGACACCCGGCTGATTCGGCAAACCAACCAGCGTGATCAGGGCTTCATTCCTGACAAACGCGACGCCCGTCACGACGGATGTGGCTTTATCGGACTCGGGCGCGATCAATGTTCCTGGCCCATCTGAATATGCCGGACGAACCCGCAACTGCACGCGATATTTTTTGGCAAACTCAATCGATCGCGAATGCATGACGCCGGCGCCAAGGCTGGCGAGTTCTAGCATTTCGTCGTAAGATATTCGCTCGACTTTCCGCGCCTCCGGCACAAGTCGCGGGTCTGTCGTGAAGACACCTTCCACGTCGGTGTAAATCTCACACAATTCGGCATTCAGGACGGCCGCCAGAGCTGTTGCGGTCGTATCGCTACCACCCCGACCCAACGTCGTAATATTCATTTCGGCATCGACGCCTTGGAAACCGGCGGCGATCACAATGTTGCCCGCTTTCAAGAGTTCCTGCATGCGTTTGGTGGAGATACTAACGATGCGGGCTTTCGTATGCGTTGTATCGGTGAGCACGCCGATCTGAGCGCCGGTGAGGCTGATGGCTTCTTCGCCAAGTTCGTGAACAGCCATGGCCATGAGGGCGACGGACTCTTGTTCTCCGGTGGAAAGCAACATGTCCATTTCACGAGGTCGCGGATGTTTGGTGATCTCGTGGGCCAATTCCACCAAGTCGTCCGTCTTGTGTCCGCGCGCGCTGACGACAACCACGACGTCATAGCCCCTGCGTTTTGCGGCAACTGCGCGACTGGCTGCGCCTCGGATTTTTTCCGCATTGGCCACACTGGTGCCACCAAACTTCTGCACAATGACTGCCACGTTCTCAGCATCTCCTGCGTTGTCGGACCGAATTTTGTTGGCGAAGCCTGATTTGTTGTACCAAAAGTGCAAGGATAAGACGTGTAGTTTCTCACGCGGACCTCTAACTTTATTGTCCCCACCCCAGGGAATGCTCAAGGTTCGTCTCTTTTCTGTGGATTCCGCGGTTTTCGCGGTGAAAAACCTGCGACTGGAATGCAAATAGATGTCGTCCAATTAAGATGGTTGAACAGATATTCGACTACCTTTAGTGGCTCATTCAGTATGGAATCATCCCGTGGCGACCTTGCGATTCTAGCAGGGTCCGGCAACCAAACATTCTCACAACACATTGCGGATTCTCTGGGTGTGAAACTTACGCCTTGTGAGGCACAGATCTTCAGCGAAGGCAATGTGTTTGTCCGCATTCTGGAGAACGTGCGAGGTCGTGACACGTTCGTGATTCAGGGCGTGCATCGTCCTGTCAACGATAACTTTGTGGAACTCTTGTTCTGGATCGATGCGCTGAAACGGGCGAGTGCCTCGCAGATTACCGCTGTCATTCCATTTTTCAGCTATGCCAAGGGCGATAAGAAGGATGAGCCACGAGTTTCCATCCGGGCTCGAGTGTGTGCCGATGCCATTGAAGCGGCCGGTGCAGATCGCGTTCTGACGATGGATCTGCACAGTCCGCAGATTCAGGGATTCTTCAGTGTCCCGGTCGATCACTTATATGCGCGATCGGTCATCTGCGAGCACATCAAGTCACTTAACATTCCGAACCTCGTGATCTGCAGTCCCGATGTGGGATTTGCAAAGTCTGCGTCGGCGTTTGCGAATCTCTTGGGTGTGCCAGTCGTCATCGGAAATAAGCAACGCAAAGATCACACTGAGCGGGCGCAGGTACTGGAAGTTATTGGTTCCGTCGAGGGCTGTAACGTCCTGATGGTCGATGATTTTATCATCACCGGCAGTTCGCTGGTCAGTATGGCCGACGTCTTGAAATCCCGCGGCGCAAAAGATATCTACGCGGCCGTATCGCATGGCGTTTTTTCCACAGATGCCTTTGCGAGAATCGAAGAAAGCTGCATCAAACGCTTGTACATGACTGACACCATTGAACCGAATCTGGAACTTCAGGGGCCGAAGATCGAACTGATCACCGTTGCGCCTCTGTTTGCGCAGGCGATCCGGTCGATTCACGACCGCACCAGTGTGAGCATGTTGTTTCCGGATGTGAAGGCGTTGTAATGAGCAAGCTCTCGCCCATGATGGAACGCTACATGGAAGTGAAGGGGCAAAACCCCGGCACTATCTTGCTGTTTCGGATGGGAGATTTTTACGAGCTGTTTTTTGAAGATGCTCAGAACGCCGCGAAAGTTCTGGGGCTGACACTCACCAGCCGAGATAAAGCGTCGGACAATCCGACACCAATGGCTGGCTTTCCGTACCATCAGCTGGATGCCTATCTGCAGAAGCTGATTCGTGCTGGGTTTCGAGCGGCGATCTGCGATCAGGTGGAAGACCCCA
The DNA here is from genome assembly GCA_003670925.1 of Planctomycetota bacterium. Classification (GTDB taxonomy): domain Bacteria; phylum Planctomycetota; class Planctomycetia; order Planctomycetales; family Planctomycetaceae; genus SXXK01. Next base: position 12,812 of record QWQG01000132.1, read on the forward strand.
AGAAAGCGAAGGGACTGGTGCGTCGCGAAGTCACCCGGGTTGTGACGCCAGGCACATTGACCGACGATGAACTTCTCGATCCGCGCCAGAGCAATTTTCTGGCTTGCGTCGCCCCGGCAAAAGCCAGTATTGGTCTGGCCTGGCTGGAATTATCCACCGGGCGTTTTCTCCTCACGGAACTGGAACCGTCACAGCTTCAGGATGAACTGGCACGCATCAATCCTGCCGAATGCCTGATTCCCGAGAGCGCTGCGAAAGAGAACAACCTCGCGATGCGGCGCACGGAGCAACAGTCGTTGGTATTGACGACACGGCCGGACTGGTGCTTCGGCCGCGATGAAGCCCGGCGGTTACTTAACGAACACTTCGGCACAAAGACGCTAGAAGGTTTCGATATCGACGACTCGCCTGCCGTCACGGCCGCCGGAGCATTGCTGGACTACGTTCGCGAGACGCAGCGCACGGCGTTACCGCACATCGTCCGCATCGAAGCTTGGCGGCGCAGTCGTCACATGATCATTGACGAAGTCACGCGCCGTAGTCTGGAATTGGCGCAGACTCTGCGGGACGGTCGCCGGGACTTTACGCTGTTAGGAGTGATGGACGAAACCTGCACGCCGATGGGATCACGCTTATTGGCAGAATGGCTCTCTAGCCCGCTCACGGACATCGAACAAATTACGCAACGCCAAGACGCCATTGAAGAACTTGTCAATCAATTGACTCTCCGTGACGATGTCCGTGAACTGTTGAAGGAAACCTACGACCTGCAACGCCTGACCTCCCGCATCGCCACCGGACGCTGCAGCCCGCGCGATCTGGTCTGCCTTGCAAAGACTTTAGGGCAACTGCCTCGCCTGCGGGCAAAATTGGCCGCACGAAAGTCAAAGCGGCTGCAGACCTTGGAACAGCGAATCGAACTTTGTCCGGAAGCGCATGCGGCGATCGTGGCGGCTGTCGTCGATGAACCGCCCTTGACAATCGCGGATGGAGGCGTCATTCGCCCTGGATTCAACATCGCTCTCGACGAATTTCGCGATCTCATGCGTGGTGGTCGCCAGTGGATGGCGGCTTATCAGCAAAAAGAAATTGAACGCACGGGCATTTCAAACCTGAAGATCGGCTTCAACAAAGTCTTCGGTTATTACCTTGAAGTCACGGCATCGCACAGTGCCAAAGTGCCTGATGAATACATCCGCAAACAGACGCTCAAAAATCAGGAACGATACATCACGCCTGAGCTTAAGGAGTATGAAGAAAAAGTACTGCGCGCTGAAGACCGAGCAAAATCGCTCGAACAGGAATTGTTTGCAACGCTCCGCGAAGAGGTGGCCACATTTGTGCCACTGCTCCTGCGAACAGCCGATTCAATGGCCGAAATCGATGTGCTTGCCGCCCTCAGCACGCTCGCAGCCAATGCCGGTTATTGCCGACCGATGCTGACGCCGGAACCCATTATGGATATTCGGGACGGGCGTCATCCAGTGCTTGATCGTCTGCTTCCTGCCGGACAGTTTGTGCCGAATGACGTACGACTGGGATTAAAAGGTGGTGACGATGAGCCGCGTGCCATCGGCCGAGTTCAAATTATTACCGGCCCGAACATGGCAGGTAAGAGCACCTACATTCGCCAAGCGGCACTCATCACCATCATGGCGCAGATGGGGTCATTTGTGCCCGCGAAGGAAGCGTTGATCGGAATCGCCGACCGCGTGTTTGCGCGTGTCGGTGCCAGTGATGAACTCGCACGCGGGCAAAGTACATTCATGGTTGAAATGACGGAGACCGCTCGGATTCTGAATTCCGCCACAGCCCGGAGTCTCGTCATTCTGGATGAAATCGGACGCGGCACAAGCACGTACGACGGCATCTCACTGGCTTGGGCGATCACGGAGCATCTGCACGATGAAGTTCAGTGCCGCACAATGTTCGCAACCCACTATCATGAATTGACGGATCTCACCACGACCCTGAAACACGCGGCAAACTGGAATGTCGCCGTGCAGGAAAGTAACGATGACGTCGTCTTTCTGCATCGCATCGTGGAAGGTGCCGCCGGTCGCAGCTACGGCATTCATGTGGCCAAAATTGCGGGCGTGCCACGCCGTGTCACAGAGCGCGCAACCACAATCCTTGCGACCCTCGAAGACGAACACATCACGCCCGACGGCCGGCCGAAAGTCCCGCAACGCGAAACAACTCGTCAGCGCCGGCAGCAGAAATCCCTGTTCGAATTGCCTGAAGACCCACTTCTGGACGAAATCAGAAAACTGGAAGTCGACAGCTTTTCCCCGATCCAAGCCTTGCAGGAGCTCTACCGCTTGCGGCAGCAATTGCAGGATCGCAAATGACCGAAAGCGTGCCGCGACAACCCAATTCTGGCTCCTGCTGAACCAACACGGCTTTTGTCTGCCTGAACTGATGTCGTTGATTGCGAAAAGGGGGCCATCCGCGATACCTTTCGGGTGGATAAGGCAAGGCGAATTCATGATGCAGGACTTGCAGGCTGATGGCTCCACTTCTAGCGGTAGACAATCTTGTCAAGAAATACGGCAATCTCACGGCGGTGGATCTGTTGAGTTTTGACGTGGAACCGGGTGAAGCATTTGGATTGCTTGGTCCGAACGGGGCGGGAAAATCCACCACCATGATGATGATCTGCGGGCTGCTGGCGGCAGATTATGGAGAAGTCCGGCTCGAAGGACGACGCCTTGACCGAACTCACCCCGAAAGTCGGCAACGGATGGGTGTGGTGCCGCAGGACTTGGCCATTTATCCGGACCTCACAGCTCGTGAAAATCTGATGTTCTTCGGCAGCTTGTATCATCTGTCCGGATCGGAATTGCGGCGGAAAGTGGATGAGGTACTGGAACAGGTGGGGTTAACGGCGAGAGCGGATGACTTCACCGAAACGTTTTCCGGCGGAATGAAGCGTCGTCTGAATTTTGCGGCCGCTGTGATGCATGATCCGGTCTTGTTGATTCTGGATGAGCCGACCGTCGGCGTGGATCCGCAAAGTCGGGCGCATCTGATTGACTGTATCCGCAGTCTCCAACAGCGTGGCACAGCCATTATCTATGCCAGCCACTACATGGAAGAGGTGCAGGTCGTCTGTACGCGTGCGGCGATCATCGATCATGGAAAGCTGCTGGCATGTGATACGATTCCGCAGCTCCTGAAACAGATTCCATTCGAGGTCGAATTGCGGCTCGGTCAATCAAGAGTCCCGGAAAGTCTGTCACTGGGAACGTCAGCCCGAATTGAGATGGACGGGGATGAAGCAGTCGTCCGATTCAGCACCCAGAATGAGTCCTGTGAATTGACCCTGAACAGTGATGTGACAAATATTCTGACGACGCTGGCACGACACTCCGTCAGTGTCCGATCAATTCGGACGCATGAACCCAATCTGGAACGCTTGTTTCTAAAATTAACAGGGCATCGACTGCGTGATTAGTACAGACGCTTTCAAAATCACGCTCAAAGACCTGCGATTGCTGTCCCGAGACCGCCGCGCCTTGGTGATCTTGGTCGCGATGCCTATGGTGATCATTGCGATCGTTGGATCATCAACAGGACGACTGCGAGCTAATCGGGAACAAAGTCGACAAGGGCTGACGATCGAAGTCGCCGATTTTGATCAGTCGGAAACGGCCCGGCGTCTTGCCGGGTTTCTGGCAAGCTATGACAGTGTCAAGGTGCGGCGTGCTGAAATTACTAATCGCAGCGACACGACCGTACTTAAAAAGTTTCAGGTAGAACGTCCGACGGACGAGATTGATATGCGACTGGTGATTCAACCAAGCTTCGAAACACGGATTCGTGAACTTTCGACAACACTTCTCACCTCGCCCGACGAATCGACGCGCAAGGATGGACTCGCGACTGTGAAGCTGACACTCATCAGTAACGAAACGGCCACTGACCCAATGATGGAAGGTCTTGGTAAGTCGCTGGTGAAACTGTCATTGCAAAATGCCATTCTGCCAATCCTTGCAGAAAAAGTCCCGTCCTTCCGCGGTGCCGCACGTGATTCGGCGGTGCCTGTTGCATGGGAGCAATCTGCGGCCGCGAAGGCTCTCCCGACGGACTCAGGCAAGCGTGTTTATCAGTTTTTCATTCCCAGCTATACCGTGTTGTTTGTGTTCTTCTTGGTCAACATCATGGGGCGTTCGTTTTTGGGTGAACGCGACATGGGTACGTTGCGTCGCTTGCGAATCGCTCCCATTGCTCCAGTAGCCATCCTGATGGGAAAAACTTTGCCCTTCTTCGTCCTGTCACTCGCGCAAACAATCATCCTGATGATCTCCGGACGGCTGCTGTTCGGGATGTCCTGGGGACCGCAACCTCTATTGCTGATTCCCATCATGCTCTGTACTTCTGCTGCTGCCACCGCGCTTGGTCTGATGTTTTCCACTCTGGCCAAAACCGAATCACAGGTCTCGTCATTTGGGAATCTAATTCTGCTGTCGAGTGCCGGAATCAGCGGCTGTCTGGTGCCTCGGGCGTGGATGCCACCTATGAGTCAGAAAATCAGCCTCTTCACACCCCATGCGTGGGCACTTGATGCCTATAGCGAACTGCTGACAAAGGAACTGCCAAATGTTTCCACGATCGGGCAATCCTGCGGAATGCTGTTGCTCTTCAGCATCCTCTTCTTCGTCGTGGGTCTCTACCGTTTCCGAGCTGATGGGTGATCGGTACGACACCACCCGAAAATCTCCCTCGGGATGAGGAAACCTTTGCCGCAAAGTGCGGCCATTCAATCGCGCGAAAACGTTGCAGCACTCTGTCGCATGCGGCCACAATCCATTGCGGTTGATGCATCAATCCATGAGGTTTCGCACTCTCCCGTCGTAGGCCGATGCTATTCTGCCGTGCTCTTTACAAACTGATCCCAAGCGGCTGCGACGTTGCCTTCTTTCGGATCTCCATCGTGGAAGTACATCCCATACCGTAAGCGGAGCGACTCATTTTTAGCCAGATGCACAGGTGCGGCCTCTTCGACGCCGTTCGTGTAGGCATGGTTGCCGAACGGACTGATGGAGAACAATCCGTAGTCACGGACATGGTATCGAGACGCACGGAAGTTGTTCGGATGATCCATAATGGCGACACCGACCGTTTTACCATCGACAGTTCCGGAGTAATCAATCCACGGGAATGACTTGCCCCAGCAGTTCTGAGTCGTCTCAGAACCGTCGCTCGCCACGACATGACCTCCGTTTTTTTCCTTCATAGACGGAGCCACGCGAATGCCAAACATCCCCTCTTTGGTGTCTTCGAAATCGGCAGCCACATGTGATGCGGTGAAGAGCATATCGTAAACCAGCAATCGATTGGCGTGAATCGTGACGATGGCTGTTTCCGTCAGTTGCGGTTCTCCGGTTTCCGGATGCTGCCACTGGTTGATCACTTCGAAGATCCCAAGCGGTCCGCCAGCCTGAATCACACGCACCGCAATGTTACGAATAGGCCCATCTTCTCTCCAAAACTTAATCCCGTTAATTTCATCGACAGAATTCCACACACCCTTGTGATGCGGATGATCCGCGTCTGACGCATCATTGAGACTACGGTTTACCATCACGCCGGATTGGGTCTGGATTGGCAGCAGGAATGGTTTCATTTGCTCGTGCGAAAAGTTGTAGGTCGCAAATGGTTGGCCATCAATGGTGATGTGCAACGTTGAATCTGTCTTCAAAAATTCCACCTTTTCACCAGCATGAGCAAGCGATGATAACGTGGCAAGTGCAAGGATCAACAGGCAGGGCATCAGGTTTGCGTAAGACCGAAATTTCATGGCGGGAAACTTTCGTATGGGGGGACGCGGAATCGTTGTCGGAGGAGATGTTACACCGCAGGCGGCCAGGAATAAAACGTGTCAGGGCTTGAAATCGTTTTGTACATGCTCAGACAGAAATATCAGCGAGGATCGACGTTGCCGACCTTTCGTAGTCGCTCCCCGAAGGGAGATGCCTGAGCACCAGCATTCTCAATCCTTCAAGAGCGACTTATCGCGAACGCCTCACGGTTTTCGGACTTCTGGTTTCTTGTCGGACTTCTGGCCAGCACGGGCAAGGTCGCGGCGATAGCGGCGAATAAGTTCCGAGTATTCGTTGTCCATGATTTCCCTAGCAGCATCACTGACGTCCGCATCCAACTCATCCTGCAACTGGCCCCACACGCGCCGGGTGCCTTTACGGCGTGTCGCGTTGGGGTCTTGGCCATCGAATTCAGAAACTTTCCCATCACTCTTCGGATCGCCCGCTGCATTCCCAAGGTCGGAGCTTAATTGCCCCGGTGAAAACTGATTTGGTAACGCGCTGCGGGCTGCGTTTTGGAGTGACTTGGCAGCTTTCACCATTTGCTGGGCCGCTGAATCTGATTGACCTTTGCTGCCGGCGGATTTTTGGTCACCACGTTGCCCAAACTGCTGACCTTCACCCGGCTGTCCCTGTGAATCCTGTCCCGCTTCTGCGGGCTGGCCTGCACTAGATTTTCCGGGCTGCTGGCCTTCTGCGCTCGGCTTACTTGATTCACTGGGTTGTCCTGCTTCACCTTGTTGCGCCGCCTGACCATCCGGCGACTGCTGTTCCGCAGTCTGTTCCGCAGCCTGTGCCGCGGCCTGTTCAGTCGCAGCCCGCTGAGCTGCTTCTTGGTCGATCATTTCTGAGGCTTTCTGCAAACTCTGCAGCGCATCGCTGACGTTTTCGCCGACTTCAGTTGGAATTAGGGCATTCGGATCGCGATGTCCCTCCGCAGCCTGTTGCGCCAACTGGGCGGCGCGATTGAGATGCCCAGCAGCCTCGCCGGCTTTCTGGCTGGCTTGCTGCAATTGAGTTTCATCGAGTTGTTCGGAGGCGGATGCACCGGTCTTCGCACCTTCGCGGGCGGCTTCCGCAGCTTCTTGCGCCGGCCGAGCCTGATTCTGCAAACCTAACTCGGGGATATTCAGTCGTGCCGCCAGTTCTTCCAGCGTTGTTGGCAGCTGCTTTGCCGCCTCTGCCACATCACGCTGCGTCTCCTGTTGCGCGGCAACCTGCGCCGGATTATTGGCCTGCAGTTGCTTGAGGACATCGGACATGCGATTGAAGCCATCGCGTTGTTGTTCCAGCTGTGCTCGGCGATCCTGCTGTGCGTCATTTTTCAATTGATCCGCAGCAGCCCCAGAATCATTTGCGGAACTTCGCATGCGTTCTGCGGAACGGCTGAACTGACCTGCCATGGCGTGGCGCAGAGCGTCATCTGCTTTTTCAGCTGCCTGTTGCGATTGCTGCTTGGCGCCGTTTTCAGCTTTGCGATCCGCCTTGACCGCGTCCGCCGTTTCGTGGGCGGCTGCAACCATTTTTGCCAACTCATTCAACAAATTCTGGCCGACTTCTCTTTCAGGCGGTGCACCCGGCTGCTGTTCTCCAAGAGCGGCCGCAGCAGATGCCTGCGGCTTCGCACCAAGTTCGGCGGCCATTGCGGCCAGCTTGCCCTCGATTTGTTCCAGTTGTTCATTGATCTCCGACGCCTTTTTGCCCAGTTCCTGACGTTTATCGTTCTGCTCCGCACGTTTACCATCCTGTTCCTGTTTCGTGTTTGCATCGACGGCTGGCACATTCGGAGCAACTGGTACATCAATCGATTTTGTCAATGCTTCGGCAGCCTTAGCCAGTTGCTCCTGAGACTTTTTGATACCATCCTGCGGAGTTGCAAGATTTCCCTGTCGCAGCTCGCGAATCGCATCATCCAGCGGCTGTAAGTTGGGACGCTGAATATCTTGAGTATGCTGCTGGATTTGAGTGCCCAGTTGCTCAGCTTCGTTTCGCGCCTGCTGAAGTTCGTTAGCTAGTTCCTGAGCATCGCGCGCCGCATCAAGAGCTTCTTCGTTAACACCTTCCGCGAGTTGCTGCTGCTGCTGAGCTAACCGCTGTGTCTGTTCGGCAATCGCCGCCGCCCGATCCAGCTGCGCTTCGCGCGCTGCCTGCAGCAATTCCTGTTTACGCTGCAGCAAGCTGCCAAGATCTGCGGTTAACTGTCGCTGCTCCTGCTGAAGCCCTTGCTGCTTTTCGTCCTGTTGCTTCTGTAGATCTGCTTTTGACTGACCTGCTTCCGGTTGCTGATCTTTCCGTTCCTCCTGCAACTTCTGCGAATCATTTGCCAGTTGCTGCGCTTCCAGAGCCAGTCGATTTAGCTCCGCCAGTTCCTGCTCCAGCATCGCCGCCTGTTCAATTTCGTCCGTCGCCCGGTGAAGTTCTTCGCGAATACGATTCAGATCATTCACCGATTCTTGAATGTGCTGAGCTGCGGGATCGCGATCAGCCGCAGCGGCTGCGTCAAGTTTTTCGGGAACGTCTTTGCGGATCTGCTGAGCCAGCTCCGTCAGCTTTTGAGCCTGCTTCTTCATCAACGGATGAGCGGCGGTCTGTGCGGCCAGTTGTTGCAGTTCGCGGCCCTGTGTCTGTTCTTTTTCGCTGAGATCGCGGACACTCTGCTGCACTTTATCATTCCACTCACGCGACAGTTCATCTTTGAGTTCGCGGCCTTTGTTTGCATCTTGCTGCAACTGATCTTCAAGCTTGCGCAGAGCTTCGACGAGCTTCTGATCCGCCTCACGCAGCGATTTCTGGCCGATCGCTTCGGCGTTGTCTGCGATGCGAATGGTCCACGGCCCCTGCCAGGCAACCTGCGGTCCCGGGATCGGTCGTTCATCGGCCGCTTTGACCTTTAGCGTCACAGTGTCGCCATCATGCACGTCCAACGCTTTGAGATCGATTTGAAAGTCATGACCGATCTGCAACGCACCGCGTTGAAAATTAGCCGCCGGTTCGATGCGGTTTGCGTCTGAATTCTTGCACACATACAACTCCAGTTCACCAACGCCGATGTCATCGACGACACTGCAATTCAAGGACAGCACGTCGCGTGGTCGCACTTCCAGACCATCGCTGATCCCGGACACCGTCAACTGCGGCGGCGTATCCGTGGTGACGATGAGACGCCGGGTTGTTTCATTTAGATTCGTCAAGCCCAACGCATCTTCGACGCGAAATTCAAATTGCCCGCCGCCCACGGCTGCGAACTGAAATCGGGCTGATGTGCCATCGCCAGACAGGACGGCCGGCATTGGCGGAGGTTCGATGTCTGTCGGGGGCGTTGTCGCATTTTCGGCAACCGGCAGCAGCTTCCATGTCCGCCAATCCAGCACGACGTTCTGTACGGGCTTATTGAATGTCAGCGTGATCGCAAGTGTACTCTGTTCAAAGACATGAATATCGCCGACGACGCCGTCAAACATTTCGATCGGGCGACCGGTGTAGGTCGGCGGCGTTTCCTGCAACATGGCCGTCAGGATGCGCGGAGGATCGGCAATGGTAAGCTCGAACCACTCCGTACTTGCACTCCCGCCGCGCACGCGGTAACGGACGAATTCACGCACGTCGGCTAGAGTCAGGTTAAAATGCGACTCTGTGTCGTTATAAGCCATTGGGAGATCTTCGCTCGGACCACCAGCAGCCTGCATTTCCAGCACAACGTCGGTTGGTAGTGCGCCGGCGGCATTCGTCCGCCAGCGGGGAATCGCAACAAATTGCGCGTCCGTGTTTGCAGCCACAGTCCGATTGCCGTTCGGCACTTCAAAGAACAAATTCGACGGTGCAGCAAGATTGGCAAATGGCATTACAAATCGCTGGAGCAACAATCGAGATCCCGACGGCCACAGCAGCAATGGAATCATCAGGGCCAGCACCGACATCATCGCCAGTCCCCATCGTTTCAACGCAGGCTTGCCCTGCACAACTTCGGCCGGACGAATGTTGCCGATCTGGGAGCGAACATGTTGTTCCAGCCGATCACGCATTAAAGCGGAACCAACTTCACTCGATGTGGCTGTGGGAGAATTTACTGAAATCAACGTCGCAATGGCTTCCTGCAGTTGCGGAAAACGCAGATCTACCGCCGCACCAAGTTCTTCCGCCGACGCCCTCCTGATGAGCGGCTGAATCAACCGCCGCCATGCGACGGCCCCAGTCAACAGCAATGTTCCCGCAAGTTCCACGAGACGCACGATCCCAGGCAATGCGACGATGTAGTCGAGGAGACAACAGAACAGGATGCAGGCGATGAGCACGCAGAGGGATTCAGCAACGCCCCGCAGCACCGAATAGACGCGAATGAGCCGCTGGCAGCGGTCAAGAATTTCTTGCAACCCAGCAACTCGCGGCAACGCACCTGAGGACATCACACCACTCCCGAAATTCACGATCTCCCACGAGCATACTTTGCGTCGGTATGCATGACATGCTGAGCCGCAGCCATGAGACGTCGCGAAGCAATCAGAGCCACGTCCAAATTTTTAAAAAGTTGGCGATACATCAAGCGTCGCCCCGCAGAGGAAAATGGCCTGAACCGACTGTTCGGCATTCTACCGATTCCAACAGCGAAAATACCATGATTTTATGTTTTTTGTCCGGATGCGAACCTGCGTCCACAGGCAAGGGCCTACCCTCACATCTGTGCTGGCGATAAAACGTGGAGGGATCTAGAGACGACCGAGATCGTTTTTTTTCGAAGATTTGACAGCCCGTGATGAGACCTCTGCTGCCTCACCGTGAAACAATCTGCCACGCATTTGAGACTTCTCATTTTTTCTTCGTGGCAGCTCGGCGGAAGAATTTGAAGGTGACAGCCAGAATAATTTTCTCGCCCAGACGCGGAAAAATATCGCGGAATAAGAAAATGGGACGCAATGCAGGAAAACAGATGATCATTTCCGGGGGCCCGGTCAAGATCGCCTTTTCAACCGCCGCCGCAACGCGCTGAGCGGTCGTTGCTCCCATGAAGAAGGGAGTTTTTCTGCCAGTGGCTTTAATGATTTCGTCATAGACGCCACCATCGGTAGCAAAGCCTGGGCAAATCACCGTTGCTGTAATTCCAACTCGGAGAAGTTCGCCACGCAGGCCCTGCGTAAACGCGATTAGTCCCGCTTTGGTGGCACCGTAGACCGCCCCAAAAGCTGGCCCGTGTTTTCCGGCGGCGGAGGCCATGTTAATGATGCGGCCAAACCCCTGAATTCGCATGATTGGGACGACATGCCGCGTCAGGATGATGGCTCCGGTCAGATTCGTTTCAATCGTCTGCAAAATCTGATCAAGTGGTAATTGGTCGAAGACGGCAAAACATTCAATCCCGGCATTGTTTATCAGCACATCAATCCGTCCGAAACGATCCATGGCCACCTTGACGAGTGCTTCCAAGGCGTTCGGGTCGGCGACATCGGTCGGCACGGCGATACATTCACAGCCGCTCTCTGTCAATTCTGCTTGCAAGTGGGTCAGCTTGTCGACGGATCGCGCGGCAAGCACAAGGCGATAGTTTTTCTTCGCCAACCTCAGACAGATGAGTCTGCCGATTCCGGCCGATGCGCCAGTGACGATGACTGTAAGTTTTTCCGGGACGGACGGTGAATTCGCCATGACAACGGCTTCTCGCATTGAGCCCTGAAAGTACGGTCGATTTGTCTGGAATTTAGGCAGCATGGCAGATTATCACGTTCGAGTCGAACGTAGAATGCTAGGATGCAGACCGTTGATATCCGCTGGACTTGAGACTTCGATTGACACGCATCAATTCTACAGACAACATGAAAGACCCAGACCTCAAAATTATTGTGCTCACCGGCAGCGATCGCCCTGATATCCAGGCGGCATGGGATGACCTGCGCGCCTATCTGCACACAGTCCGCGGCGTCGTGCTGGTCGGTGTCTTCTCGAGTGACGAACCAATCCCGGAAGATCTCGCAGGCGACATTGTGGTTGTTTTGGGGGGCGATGGTTCCGTGCTACGCGGCTGTCGACAGTTAGGCCGCCGTCAGTTACCGATCATCGGCGTCAATCTCGGTCGGCTTGGATTCCTAACTGACCTAAGTCCATCCGAATTTCGCAAAGTACTTCCGGGGCTCAAACGCGGTCAGTTCCAGACGGTTGAACATCTGATGTTCGAATGTCACCATCATCGCTCGGACGGAACGGTGATTACCGATCTTGGCCTGAATGAAGTGAACGTCACGGCAGCCGGGGCGATGAAGATGCTCAATATTCATCTAAAAATCGACGACATGGATGTTACCACCTACAGTTGCGATGGTTTAATCATCAGCACGCCGGTCGGCTCTACGGCGCACAATCTTTCAGCAGGCGGACCGATCCTCCGCCAAGAATTGCAGTGTTTCGCGATCACACCGATTTGTCCGCATACGTTAACCGTGCGACCAATCGTAGATTCTGCAGAACGAATATTTGAAATTTCCGTGCGAGATGCACCGCCCGGTGTCATGCTGGTCATCGACGGTCAGATCAGCCGATCGGTGGATTCCGCAGATCGCATTCTGATCCGGCGCGCGGAGCAGACATTTAAATTGGTCCGACTTGCAGGCTACAGTTTTTATGGAACACTGCATCGAAAACTTGGCTGGCAGGGACATCTAGATTATCGGGAGCGGCGAGGTCATTAATTCCACAGAAGCGACGATTTCAACGCTGGCATGCACCAAATAACGGACAGTGAGAAAATATTTTCCATGTCGGCCATGTATTCCGAAGACGATCAACGCATGATTCGCCTGCAGGCAGGAGATTCGACCGCTTTCAACGAGATGGTCAGTCTCTGGCAGGGAGCGTTGTTTGGTTTTTTTATGCGCAACATGCGCGACGAGCATTTGTCCGAAGACTTGGTGCAAGAAACGTTGTTACGTCTGTACCGGAACTGCTGGGACTATATTCCAAAGGGACTCTTCAAGGGCTTCTTGTTCCGGATCGCCCGTAATCTGGTCATCGATCATTCGCGCCGCGCAATCCATGACGTACTCATGCACAGCTTTCGCGGACGGAATTTGGGGCGCGATGGTGAAGAGTTCGACCTGTTGCAGTTTGTGCCCGACGACAGTGCATCCCCATTTGATCGCGCCATGCAACAGGAGCTTGCGTCAGCCGTGCGAAAAATCCTCCAAGAATTGCCAGAAGAACAGCGGCAGACATTCCTGCTGCATCACTATGAATCGTTGACCTTGTCTGAAGTTGCCGATGCCATGCACACCTCATTGCCGACCGCGAAAAGCCGATTGCGGCTGGTGAAGGAAAAACTGAAAAACGTCTTGGTGTGTCGCGGCTTTGGGTATGAATTTTTTTCTGAAAATGAATCATTCTGATGCATTACTTGTGCATTGTTTTTTAACTGTTGTTTCCCGGAACTCACCATAATGCCTCACTTCAGCCGCCTGACAGACATCATTACTTGCAGCCTGACGGAAATCCTGAACGCAGCCACCAATCCAACTGGAACGCTCCAGGAAATCATCGGTGAAATGCATGAAGGGCTGGACGCGTGTCGCCGCAATGTGCAAACTTCAAGCACCATCGGCGAACGGCTCAAACGTGAAATTATGGATTCTGAAACTCAGATTCACGTTTGGAAAGATCGCGCCAGGCAGAGTCTCGCTGACGGCGATGATGCTGCTGCCCGCAATTCACTGAGTCGCAAAGTCGAGATCGAAGACTTGATTGCCGGACTGCGACCTGAACTGGATGCTGCCGTATCAGCAGCCCAGCACATGTTCAGAATTCAGAAAGCGCTAGAATCGCGTTATGCCGAGGCTCTGCGAAAACTGGAAAAACTCACTGGGCAGCCGCCTGCCATTTTGCTGGAATCAGAAATCGCCGTTCTTTCCGTCACCGCTGCGACTCAAAAACGCAGCTTTGCCGTTGAAGCCGAACTGGAAGCCCTCCGCCGTGAACTGCAGGGCTAGTGGCTTCCGCCGCGGAGTTTTGCGAGGATCACCCGTAAACGGCTAGTCGCTTGATCATGGGGTTGCGAACGCCGCTGCACTGGACCGTTCTTCCAGTCGCATCGCCTCACGCATCGGTGTTCAATGTCTCGGGCAACTGCACCACAACCACGAGCGAAATGAGGGCCGCGACCATAATATAGTAGGCTGGTGCGAGGTCGTCATGCGTTTCAGCGATGAGCCAAGTGGCCACTAGTGGTGCGGTTCCACCGAGCAGTCCGACGCAGAGATTGTAGCTGATCGAAATGACGCTGCATCGAAGAGCTCGCGGGGTAATCTCCACCATGGTGACAGGCAGAACACCCCCAAACAGACCCATCAAGACGGCAAAGCCGAACTGACCAGCAAAGTTCCAGGCCACCGACGGGTGATGCAACGCCCAAAAGAGCGGCCATGAGAGCACCAACAGGCCGCTAATTCCGGCGATAAGGAGCGGTTTGCGGCCGATCCGATCGGAAAGCCAACCGGAAAGGGGATACATCGCGAGGAGTGCGATCATGTTAACGGTGTTGATCTCCAATGCTACCACTTCGCTCAAGCCGCCAATTTTTTGCATGTACGTCACTAAGTACACAAATGCGATGTAGAAGCCGACGCCATTGATAACATTCATCAGCGCGATGTTGCAAATCGTGCGCCGTTCCGAACGCATCGCTTCCAACACCGGCGATCGCTCCGCCTTCTGTCTTTTGGGCTGGTGAGATTCAGGAATGTGCCGGCGAACGTAAAGTCCAGCTAAACCGACAAGCAGCCCGAGGATAAATGGCAAACGCCAAGCCCAATCACGTACCGCTTCAGCAGAAAAACATAGATTTACGAGGACTCCGACGGCGGAGCCAAGCAGGATGCCGCCGACCGCCCCGAAGCCACTCCAACTGCCAGCAAACCCTCGATGCTGTCGCCCGGAGCCCTCCACGAGAAAGACAATGGAAGTCGTGTATTCCCCTCCAACCGAGAGTCCCTGAATCATCCGCAAAATCACTAAAACAATGGCAGCCACCGGGCCCAGCGTAGTGTGATCGGGCAAAATGCCAATCAGGAATGTGGGGATAGCCATCGCAAGGACGGAGATCGTCAAGGCAGCCTTCCGCCCTACTTTGTCGCCGATGTGGCCAAACAAAGCGCCACCTAAAGGTCTCATCAGGAAGCCTACGGCAAACACCCCAAAAGTGGCTATCAACGATGTCGTAGGATCATTGGACGGAAAGAAATGCTGCCCGATTGTCTCAGCGAAATAGGCGTATACCGCGAAATCATACCACTCCATAATGTTGCCCACGGTGCCCGCAATGATCAACCGCGATGACAAATGGTGCGCGGGAATCAGGACGTCCGAATCAGCGGGAGTCACTTGTGTTGTCATGAGGGCCGGAGTCTTTTTTGGTTTTGTGTTGCCGTCAGCTTTCAGTTGCCGTTCGCCATGTTTGGAATCAAAAACTTTAACCACAATTGCCTTCCGCGTTGAGGTACATTACTAACTTATTCTCTGATAAGAAGCATAAATGCAGGGGCCACTCCGAATCGCTCAGGGGAGTCTGAAGAACGGCAGTAGATCATGTTCGTGCTCAAGATAGCGCGATGACGTTGGCGGCTCCGCCATCGATGGGAATTGTGCAACCGGTGACATAGGCCGCGGCGTCACTGGCTAAAAACGTGACGACGCCGGCGACATCGTCGGCTTCACCCCAACGCCGAAGTGGAATGCGTTCCAGCACCTTGGCCGATCGGATCGGATCATGCTGCAGGGCATTTGTCATTGGCGTGCGAATCCAACCTGGCGCGATCGCGTTGACCCGAATACCGTACTGGCCCCATTCCGCAGCAAGATCGCGGGTCAGTGACACGATACCTCCTTTGGTCATGCCGTAAATCGAGCCACCACGTCCGAGTCCCATCACACCGCCACCGAGGGCCGACACATTGATAATCGTCCCCCGCTGCTGCTGGAGCATCACTTTCCCTACGGCACCGACGACGTGGTAACAACCCACAAGGTTGACGGCAAAAACGTCGATCAGGTCTTCCTCGCGATAATCGGTTGGCGTGCCGCGTCGATGAATGCCGGCGTTAGCCAGTCTGCAGCGCGACGTAATCGTGATCGACATGCGGTCGGCGGCGAAGCAGTATCATTCCGAGTGTGCCACCGTAGAAAGCGATCGAACGCTCGAGATCCGCCACCGTCAGCCCCACATGATGCAGTTCACGGAGTTTCCAACCGGAACACATCGGGCTATTGGACATGATGCATTCCCTCTGTCTTGGAAGTCGCTGGGTTGCGTCTCGTGATAGATTGGTTCTGCGTCAGTCATGGGAACGGGCGATAAAAGTCGCAGACATTGAATCGACAAACGTCAGTCTCGTCCGAAACTAGTAGCGTTCGCACGCATCGAGTGACTCTCAGCTATTGTCAGGCGAATTTGGCAAAAACCGGCCGCCGCTCATGAACATGCCATTGTCACAGGGTGAGCACCATTCGACACGGACGTTGTATTGAAACTCGCGAGTTTCACTGGCCATGCGGACAATAACATCGCCAGGTGTGACAGCGCCGCGATGCAGCATGCCGATTCCCGTGCGGCTGATCTCACGGGTCATTGCTGAAATTGTGTTGCCGCGTTGAGTACGAATTTCAGCGGGAACTGAAAGTTCAAGACGCTCGTTCTCGCGGTTATTTGAAACATTGACCTTCCCGATACTCTCTAGGATGCGGCGAAGGTCATCGATCGTAGGACGGCTCCAAGGATCGTGAGTCATCAAGAAACTCCTGCTGTAATTCCGGCCATGCGGAACTCTTAATCAAGCGGCTGTTTGTCATTGTGCTGCCGAGCGACCACAAGAATGTCACGGCTCACAACGTCAACACTACGTCGCAGCTTGACGGTTAGCCACAAATCCTGACTAAAATTTCCCGGTTGTCCTAACCGTTCACCGGCCGGCTATTCACCGTCAGAGGTTTTGTGCGACCTGGAGCGAATAAGAGGGCGATGACAATTACGCCGCCTATGAGCAACAGCCAGTTGCGGGTCGAGAATGACTGCACGAGCCCCAGTCTGGTGGTTGTAGATGTCACTTCACTCACGGATGTCTCCACGGGAATCGGTGCCAAAGGAGCCGCCGTAAACAGCGGATCGCCAGACGTTGCTGTTTCCGTCGCCAAAGCCTCACGAATCACAGGCGGTCGATCCGTTCCATAATTTGTCATGGCAATTCGAGGTGCGTGCGAAAATGCGGCTGATTCGCGGAGACGCATGTCCGGCGTTTCCTGAGCCGAATCATCAACGTCCTCCACATTTCCAGCAGATGTCATGGGTGCACCGAAAGCTGTGTTGTGAATGCGTGCTTTGCCCTTGCCTCCGCTGTCACTCAGATGACGAGCAAAAGCCCGAGCGACATCAACTTGGTTATCGTTGGACGAAGATCCTTGTTTCTCTAGCTGCGAATCTTCCCCTTCGAATTCTTCCGAATTCTCTGATGCCGGTGACCACGGGTTGGAACGATCAGCGTGGCGATCCGACAACTCCGCACGATGTGCCATCTCAGACTTGAGTACACGCGTATTTTGCCGAACAGCTGCTGCGCCAAAAAGTGCTTCTGCGTCGGCCACATCGATATCTTGCGCAGAAACCTGCTTGCGTTTCCCCGCGACGGTGTGTGTCACTTCAGTTTCATCGGACGCAGCGTCGCTGCCTTCTGTTCCGATGAGTTGTTCAAACGCGGTCAGTGAGTTTTCTGATTTTTCAGCGGTCGATGCGTGGCCTTTTAAACCCTGTAACGGTTCAATCGCAGGGTTAGGACCAAGTTCTGAACTCGTTCCTTCGGAGTCTGAATCCGATGACAAAAGAAAATCAAACTGATTGATCCGGCGAGCGGCGCTCTCCGATAATTCACGTTTCTCCGACTCAGCCCTGCTGATTTTTTGCCGCAGATCATTCCCGATCGCCACTGCATCGGTTTTGTGTTTGGCCACGGCGACGCGGGAAGTGATAAGGAAATGCTGCTCAAATTCTTTGGCAAGCAAGTCATCTTCATCGGCGTTGCTGCTCTCGGTTGAATGGACTTTCCGCGATGCCCCCAACGCAACGGCATTCGTGTCAACTGCTGTCGAGTCCGCTTGCAACTGGCCCCTCCTGCTGCTGGTCGTCGCACCTTTGGCGGATCTCGGCTTCGGGCTGGCTTTGAATGCGAATTCCTCATCCGCCTGCTTCGACTCATCGTCGATCGGCTCAATTTCCTGATGGGTTACAGCATCGACTGAAAGAGACTCAGATCCGTTAACATGTGTTGACTCCGCGCTCAAAAATGGATCTGGTTCGACAGATTCGCGTTTTGTCAGCCCTCGGCCTAGAAACCGTGGCTTTGTGCCCGTTTCTTCCGCATCCGAACTATCGCCGCCAGTGGCTGCCAAGGGCTCTTCCTGAGTCGGCTCAGTCTTGCTGAACGGACGCCAAGACGCGAGTCGAGTCACCACTGATGGTTTCGCAACTTCGTCTTCAGAAATTTCTGTTTCGGCAACCGACTTTTCTGCAGATTCCAGTTCGTCCAGCGACTGGTACCCGTCCGTTTCATTTCTTGTGAACATATTCTTTAGGCCGCTGCCCGCGCAACCAACATGAGTTGCTGCGACGAAGACAAACAGACTGCCGTAGACGAGTTTATGATGCCGAGACATTGCAGACGCCCTTCAAAACATAGGCCGCCCCGATAAGGAATATCTGTCACGTAGGTGTCCAGACTGAACAGGCCCCCTCTAAGCGTATCGGCGAAAACGAATGGTTCTGAGAAAACCGTTATGACGAAGAATTCGGTTCTTCCGAGAACGCTGTCTTTCAATCCGGTTGCGTCAACGACAGAAATGCGAGAATCTGCAAAGGATGTTCAGTGGTCAGCGGCAGGAAATCGGGTGAGGGGCTGAAATCTTGAAAGATTCATTCAAGATGCATCGCGCAAGACCACTCATGGAATATGGCTCGACAGCAACAGCCCACGCAGGCTGCCTGCTCTACGGTGCGGCTTTCGGGGGCACAACTTCGTAAGGTTGTTTTGCATTCGTGCGGCGCGGTGGCTCCAGATAATGATAGCCCGTGTTTGGATTGTTCCGATCGAAAGCAAATGCATCGCGGTTGCGGAGGAAGTGCTTCAGGTAAGAAACCGGGATCGCGAATCCCAAACCTTCGCCAAAACTGAGCTTCATATTGATCACACCGACAACTTGCCCCTTGTCATTAAATAACGGTCCGCCACTGTTGCCGGGGTTAATCTGAGCTGTCGTTTGAATGTAAACAATCCCGCTCATGTTGCGATTACGCGTACTCACAATTCCTTCTGAAACCGACCGTTCCAATCCCAGTGGACTACCGATCGCAAAGACAGCATCGCCTTCACCATGGCTGTCGTCGTCAGCAATGTAAACGGGTTGGAACGCAAGATCTTCCTGGATCGGGATTTCCAGTAATGCAAAATCAAAGTGTGGGTTGAGCGCTAAGATTTTCACGTCTCGGACGGAACGTCTTTCAAAGTCCCCATTTTCGCTGCGATGAAAAATAGTCACCGCCACTCGCGTCTGCGTTTCAACCACATGATAATTGGTGACACAATATCCACGATCATTGATGATAAAGCCGGAACCAAGACCGTCAGGCGTCTCGATCAACACGACGCCTTCGCCGAACTTTGCCACGAGTTCCTTTACGGTACGTTCCGGCAGATCGGCTGTCATGAACAAGCCACTGTCAGTCGTTTTAGCCACTTCCTTAATAGGTTCTTGGCTGATGCGTTCCTGAATCTGTAAGACCGGAATCCGAATCACGTCCACACCAACATCCACGAACAACGTGTCCTGCTGGACCTTCAACACTTCCCCTTCGACCCGCTGACCTGATTTCATCACGATGATGTCAGCGTGGGAACTGAGCATGGTGATCAGCAGACAGGTGAACACGGGCAAAGCGAATCGAATGGATTTCACAAAAATCTCCAGAGGCGAGTTCAATGTTTGAGAAGAAGTCCCGGGATCTTGAAAATGCCCGTCGTCCCTGCAATACCTAGTTATTCTTGTAATCGGAATGACAGTTACTGCACGTCGTCGACACTTTGGTTAATGCAAGTTCGTAGGTAGCGAAATCATTGCCTTCAGCTGCCCCCTTGATCGCCATGGCTGCCTCAACAACGGTTTTTGCGTAGCCCGTAAACTTGGGATCGTCTTCGTAGCCATAACCAGGGAGCGTGACAATTTTCGCCAACGTTGCCATTAAAGCCGCTTCGTGGGCGACCATCTCTTTTCTGGACGTCAGCGCCGTGTCGGTGCCAGCTTCGGTCTTCATGCGTTTTTCTGCTTCATCCATGCGATGCATCAGTAACCGCATTTCAGACGCCTCAGCAAATCCATCCGATTCCGGCGGTTCGGCCAAGCCTGCCGGACGCGACCGGTTCAGCGTGTCTGACATGGCTTCATACAATTCCAAGATGCGCTTCTGATCTTTGGGGCCAGACCGCAAAGTCTCGGCGTTCATCTGCTTGCCAAGGTCGCGGACGTACTTTGCATCGGCTTTCCATGAGACTGAGTTTGGGTGTTCGATCGCCACACCTGCAAGCGCCGCAAGTGTCGCGGCTTTCGGTGGAATCATCAACATCGACGCATTGTAGTTACTTACCGACTGCAAATTTTCGTTCAGAAAGTTGCGGATCGCTTTTACTTCATTATCAAGTTCAACCTCAGAAATCAGGTCGCCCCAAGAATCACCGCCTGCCGGCGGTGGCGTTGTCTCTGTTTCAGGCGCCTTGAAGGGGGGTTCTGTCATTGTGGGATCCGGAACGTCGGTTGACCCTAGATTGGAAACGACCGCCGTGATTGCTGCATTCCCAGCAAGCGGCGTGACATCGCTAGCCACGGCGTACGGCTGGTCAAAAAACGCATCCAGCGGGACGTCGCCAAACCACTTTTGTCCTTTCTCATCAACCCAGACTTCGCCGCGACCATGCTTGACTGTAGCTGCCGCAGACTTGCCATTCGTCCCGTCCGAATTGCTGGTGCCTGCTTCTGCTTGGTTAGCCGATAGCTCGGCAGTCCCTGCCGTGGATGACACACTCTCCGTGGCAGTCGAAGAATTTGCAGATCCACCACAACCAGGGCAGAAAATCACCAGCAAGGACAAACCAATCCACATGCGATTTTGACTGCGACGGCAACTTGCACCAGCGGAGAAGATTTGAAGCAACGGGTCCATCGTGCGTTCCGAAGAGAGCCAAACAATTGTCCAAGACAAATCAGAGAATTAGCGGATCCTGACCGCAGTTTCCACAAGTGCACAGAGTACATCACGCGCGCATCCATGGCCAGGAAGAAATGCGTCTTAGAGCCACAGTGAGTGCGAAATTTCTGGCAATGGCCGAATGATGGCGAATTCGCTTTTGTACGCTCCGTCGTTTCGAGCCGCGTGTTACATCACCCGCAGCGCAAAAAAAATCCCGGAAGCAACGAATCCCAGGGGGGCGGAGGACTCTAGCTGCTTCCGGGGGCGATTGGCTCGCTTTTTCTTAGGACCACTTGGTGTTACGCATTCAGTCCCAATGGGCTGAAGATTACGAGGATTGGCAAAACGGGTCAAGACGTTTCCGTAGCCCATGGCTGAACAGATTTATGGCGTAACGTGTTTGAGAGAAAGGGTTTAATCCACTTATGAATAATCGACTTTGGCACAAAATCGATAATTTCAATAATTTTTGCGGTTCTGACTGGATCGGGATTAAGGCAACAACGGAGTCCCTGGAGTCCAAATTTTGGAGGATGCAGGAGCGGCCGCCATCGAATTTGCCTGGATCCGCTCAACTCGTCGAGCCTTCATCCGCACATACGGGGGCACGAAGCGACCGCGATACCCGAAATGCGAGACATCCACCTTATAGTCGGCTCGTTTCGGCTCACGCAGATCTTCAATTACGAAACCGGCCAAACACAAGTCACCGACGATTTGATCCAGTCGATGCAGATACTCCGTTGCCCCAGATTCCCGGTAAGCCGTGTCCTGCTGCTGCGGCAGCGGACCTTCGTGATAATATTCTACCCCGATCACAAACTGCTGGCGTTCGGAGCGATGACTGATCTGCAAGCTGACTGGCTGTTTGTGCTGGCTGATATATAAGCCATGACTGCGCAGCACCCGCGCGATGCCGGCATACACAGGTTTCAGATCCGGCACATAACACGAACTCACCGGCTGATGCACGATATCGAACGACTCATCCGCAAACATGCTTAAGTCGTCCATCGAAGTGTGCACAGTCTGAACTCGAAAACGTCGGCGTTTGGCTTCGCGTGTGTCCAGCCGCAGCATCGATTCACTGAGATCGACAACGGTGACATTGGCACCAGCGGCGGCATACAAGATCGACTGCCAGCCGCCACCGGACGCAAGGCATAAAACATTCAGTCCGGCGACACTTTCAGGCAACCAGCCGCGTCCGTCGAGCGACTGCATGGGTTTGCGGCATTCTTCGTCCGTTGCGACGCGCGCAAACAGACTGTCGCTGTCAGCCAATTGGTTCCATGCCTGCTGATTTGCATTACGGTAGTCCACTATTTTTTGCCATCCAGACCAAGGGGTGCCTGGCCACGACTGTCGTTCGCTGGAGGACGATTCCCCTGTCCGAAAATGATGGCGCCAATAATCCGATGGCGGTCACGGGCGAAAGCGATAAATTTCACCAACAGCTTTTGTTCGGGGGTCTGGGCACGGCTGGACTGCGCCAGAAACTCTAAACGCGTGCTGGCTTCGTCCGCCGGCATGACCATCAATGCATACTGTCGTGACTTGTCTTCTAGATTGACAAACGCCCCAACAATTTCATCTTCTGACACCGGAAACTTCTTCATCAATTTGTTACCAAGGGCCATTGTGGACTCATCAATAATGACGAGCAGATTTCGGAGCAGCCAGAACCTAAAGAATGACTTTTCCGAGTTCTCGGCAATGATCTGTTCAAACTCAGCCTCCCAAGCCGCATCACTGACATTCGCCAGCACTGCCTGCAGAATTTCCTTACTCTGAACTGCCCGCGCCTCACGATCCAAGTCGACGCGAAACCGTTCGAACAACCAAAGCGAAAGAGCCAATGAACGATGTTCTGGCGATTTCAGGAGATGCACTTCGCGCGCGATTTCCGGCGGGATTTCTGTGTCCTTCAGCGAATCCATAATGATCTGCCCGCATTCGTCAATCGTCAGATGCAACGGTTGCAGAGAGGTTTGTCCCCAGTCGGCAAAATCAACCACGATTGTTTCTTCGGTCTCTGTCTGTTTATTAATTCTGGCTTTCGCAAAGCCAATTTGGTGTTCGCGAGTCATCTCCGGAAAACTGTCCCATTCAGACTGCGACAACGACGACCACCACGCAAAATATCTTTCCAATCCGTCCTGTAACTCCAGATCGTTCTGGACGGCTTCATGGAGAGCGCTGATGTCGCGTTGACGATCGTCCGTCTGAATTGAAAATTCAGCGAAGCTGGCCTTCACCATTTTTCGCTGATCTTCGCTGAGTTCACGATATTCTAAGAGGTGGCTGCTGAGTAACGCGTGTTCGGCACTGCTCCTGCCCACGACAGCCACTGCCGCCACGCTACCCAACGCGATACACACCATTGGCATCATCACGCCTGACATAAACTCAGAAATTTTCATCGCGTCTCCTGAGCGACGGGTGACGGCTTTGCGTTGTCTGAAACCTCTTTCAAAAATTCCACATCAGGAATGCGCCAGAGCTTTGGGTACTGAAGATACAGATCAAGATCTTTCAGGATCTGTGCATCGGTCAGAGCTGTACGTTCACTGCGTGCCATTCGCGACAGCAGTAAGCCGGTCGCACACGCGAAGAATCCAGCCAGACACCAGATCAGCCCGCGGGCTATCAAAGACCATGGCAGATGTCTCTTGACTGACCAACGTTGATCCCTTGCTCGATCAGCGTCGCTCTCGGCAGCAACGGCTGAAATTGACGCGAGCGTTTTCTGAGTGAACTGCCCGCTAGCCCTAGGTTCTTCGAGTGAATTCAGTAATTGCCATGTACGATCGAAAGATTCTGCATTCCTTCGCAACAGCGAATTCGTGAGCAGTAATTGTTCAACCCGCTCTGCATCCTGTTCTGGTAATTCACCGTCAAGGTACGCAATCAGTTCGGTCGTCTGAGGGTCTGCTGTGCCCTCGATCTCGTTGGCCTCAGGATTTTTATGTTGATCCGCCATCTTGATCTGCTGACTTCAATGTTCGATTCGCTAAATGTGCCTCGTCCAAATTATGACCATGAACGACCGGATGTCACAGGAACTTCTCCAGTGATTCCTTGAGCTTACCGCGGGCACGCGACAGCAAGGACTTGACCGCCACTATACCGAGTCCCATAATTTCTCCGATTTCTTCGTAACTCATTTCTTCGAACTTGTGCAGGATTACCGCTGTTCGCTGCCCTTCCGTGAGTTCTTCCACCGCGTTTCGCACAACATCTCGTATTTCACGAGAATCAAGCTGGCGGGTCGGCATGAGGGCTGACTTATCTGCCAAAAATTGATGCTGTGGACGAAAATCGTCGTCGCCCGCAGGGCTGCCCAGAGGAATCTCCCGGCGCCGTGACGCGCCGCGTTTCTGATTGCTTGCAAGATTGTGGGCGATTCGGAAGAGCCATGTCGAAAAACGCGCGGTTGGCTCGTAACGTTCGCGAGATTTGTACACGCGCAAAAAAGTTTCCTGCGCTAGATCTTCACATGCGGATCGGTCTTGAACCAAATGAAAAAAGAAACCAACCAAGCGATCCTGATAACGCATCACCAACTGTTCAAATGCAACGCTGTCTCCCGCTGAGACCTTCAGCATGAGCTGAACATCCGGGTCTGACAGGTATTGATTCTGGAAAGACTGCGAGACCAAACCGGTCACTCCGCCGCGCGTCGGGGATTCAGGAATTTATGACGAAGCGCATTCTGTGCTGTATGTGAGAATTCAAAAATCAAGCAGGCGATTTGCCTCCATTGTTGAACAATCGCAAGGCGGACGCAAGCAGCGCAAGAAGATCCCGCCTCTTGCGACTCAACATTCAGACATAAAAAAACCTCGGTTCATGCGAACCGAGGTATGACTCCAAGGGGATTTGAACCCCTGTTACCGGGATGAAAACCCGATGTCCTAGACCTAACTAGACGATGGAGCCGAACAGGTTTCTAAGCAGACCATAGAATACGCTAAATGAAGACCGTATTCAATTCAGATGACAAACGAGCTTGGGGATTCTTCGGAAGGATTTTCGGAAAACTTCAGCTTTTCGCTGAGAATTGCTTCGAGAACCTCTTGGCGATGGACAGAAACATCCCGCGGGGCCTCAATTCCAATCCTCACTTTGTCGCCACGTACGTCAATCACCGTGACAACAATGTTGCCATTGATAATGACGCTTTCATTTCTCTTCCGTGATAATACCAACATCATGATTCTCCTTTACCTCGCACTCGAAGCGACTTACAGAACCTCCCTAAATCGCTTCGCTGACAAACGCTCAGCTTTCCTCGCTCACATCTTAGACAAGATTCTCCTGCGGTCAAGAAGCGAACCGGCAACTCCTGCCACTTGAAACCGCCGTTGTCAACTCAATCAGTCAAACAAAAAACAAGAAAGGATGATTTTTGAAGATCATCCTTTCCGGAATTCTATTTCGCTGTCTTTCGACATCGGCTTAGATCAGATCTTTTAGCTTCTTCAGTGCGCGAACTTTAACCACCTTCTTGGCTGGTCGGGCGGCTATCTTGATTTCTTCGCCAGTCGCTGGATTTCGACCCATGCGTTCTTTTGTCGATGGGCGTTCATGCACATAGATCTTCAACAGGCCAGGGAGATTGAAGACACCCGGGCCTTTGCTGATGTTCGCGGCAATCAACCCTTCAAGAGCGTCAATCACGCCGCTGACTTCCTTGCGGCTGTGGCCAGTGGCTTCTGCCAATGCATTCAGAATGTCTGTTTTGGACAACGGCTTTTCGGCTTTCTTTGCCATCTGATCAAATCCCCTTCGCCTGAAAAATTGTGTGGAATGGACTCTAGAGCACTCGCGGAGCCCCCGAAGTTCGAAATCCCCGTCTTTTTGCAGGCCGAAGTAGAGTTGTGATCACCTAGAGTGTCAACAACACCAAAGTCGAATTCCTTTTATTTCCCCTAGTTTTCAGTGTTTCGGGGCCTCGATTACCGGTTTCGGCAGAAATTGGACACACTTTTTCGTTGGCAACCATCGAGAAATGGGGGTTTAGCCATGCCTAAACTCGCCGACTAGGGAATTGCGAGCCCTCCGACGCGTTCCTCAATTGCACGTCGTGGTATCATGCGGGCTGTTCCAGCTCGCTGGCATGCAATCGAAATGCCACGAGACTGTTTTTAACGGCCCACAGCGACTCCATGCTTGAGTCACGATGCGCTGAGTTTGACTTTGCCCTAATTCACTGTATCGCCGATGTCACTTCGAGTTATCTCCGGTCAATACCGTCGTCGAATTCTGAAAACACCTGCCGATGATTCGACGCGGCCTTACACCGATCGTGTACGGCAGATCGTGTTTGATCGCCTACATGACTTCATTCCGGACGCCCGCGTGGCCGACGTGTTTGCCGGCGTGGGAACGATGGGAATTGAATCGCTCAGTCGCGGCGCTCACTCATGCGTGTTCTTTGAAGCCGATGCCGATATCCACCAACTCTTGGTGACCAACGTCAATACCATTGCCACGGATGCCCGCACGATCTGTTGGCGAACCGATGTTCGCCGCACCTCGTTTCGACCTCACGGCGGTGAAGACTTTATGCCATATAACGTCATCTTCTTTGATCCACCGTATCGACACGCCGATGAGATTGATCCGGGCAAACCTTTGGCCGCCAGCTTAAAACGCTTGGCTCGTGACACGATTTCCACGCCGGACGCGATCCTCATCTTGCGTACACCCGAACATACCGAAGCCCCGGAATTGCCGTGGTGGCATGTGCATGACTGCTGGGAATTGTCTTCGATGATGGTCTGGATTATGGTCAAGCAACCAATGATTGACCATGATGTTGACAAGAACGCCGAAGAACTGCCTGCTGATTCCGGTGACGACGAGGTTGAAGATTCCAGCGAGGCCTAGCGGTTTCGCCGCTCGCCTGCCTGTCACGGGGAGATTATTTTCGTTTCGACACTGTTTCGTGGCATCTGACGGATCTGAATGTCCCTCGTGCTTACGACCGTTCGGCCATTGATGGAAGGACGGGCAGTGTCTTCACACGCGTTCTAGTTTTGTCACACGTCCCGTGCCGACCCATTCCGCAACATAGATGTCGCCGTTTGGTGCGAAGCAGGCATCGTGGGGATGGACGAACTGGCCATCCACCCATTTGTCCGGCTGGCCTCGCAGGTCCTTAATTTCGTTAAGACGTTCCACGCCCAACCCCAGTCGCGCAACGACTTGATTCTTTTCGTCCAGCAAAGTCACACACGCTTTAAGTTCAGGGACCAGCATCAGGTTTTGCCAAGTATCAACGTTTGCCGGCAGACCAAAACCCGTGAGTGTTTCGCGGTAGACGCCGTCCATTGTGAAAATTTGGAGCGTGTTGTGGGCACGATCCGTGACAACGATCGATGGTTCACGACCGGCACGCTTGTCGATCCACAAACCATGCGCGGTGTTGAACTTGCCTTCGCCTTCCCCCGCTCCGCCAAAACAGCTCACCCATTTCGCGTCCTTGTCGAAGCGATGAATCTTGAACGTGCCATATCCGTCGGCCAACAGAAAGCCGCCGTCGTCAAGAAAGGCAAAATTAGTCGGCAGAAATCCCTCGCGGGTCCACGTAGCTTCTGTCGAAATGTGCTCACCTGGCGCATACAGGCCGGATTCCATCGGTGCCTTCTGTGACCAGACAGTTTCACCGGTGAGCGTCATCTTGGCAAACGCCTTTACCTGCTGATACGCCGCGACATACAGAAACTCCTCGCTGCCTTCCTGACGGACTTCAATTCCGTGACCACCACCCTGAAACTGAGATCCAAAGGCCCGCACAAACTTGCCTGCCGGATCAAAGACGAAAATCGAGGGATGGTCTTTCAGCTCACGCCGCCCTTCGTGAATGACGTACAGATTCCCAGCATTGTCGAGCGCCACGTTGTGCGTCGTCTGCCACGAATACTTGTCTGGCAATTCTGCAAACGCATGATTCACTCGAAACTGGTGCGCGCCTTCCCCAATCATGGTCTCACGGGATGTGCGGGAAGCCGTCGCGATGGCCGGAGCCGCCATGATGGCCGCTGCTCCAGCGGCAGTCGCTGCGAGAAATTGACGTCGGGACGACTGCCGTGTCGGGATCTGATGCGTGGTCATAGGAGGGTCCTGATGAGAAAGATCTTGCAGCGGGGATTGGAATCGAATTCAAAACTTGTCAACAGACCCTTAGGTTTACCATCGTTAAGGCGCGGAATCTAGCGAT
This sequence comes from Planctomycetota bacterium, assembly GCA_003670925.1. Lineage (GTDB taxonomy): Bacteria > Planctomycetota > Planctomycetia > Planctomycetales > Planctomycetaceae > SXXK01. The sequence goes on from QWQG01000132.1 coordinate 41,118, forward strand.
GCAGGGATTTTGACAGGCTGATAACGACGTAAGCTAAGCTTCCCGCTCGCGACGTGGCAGTTCACGAAACAGGATGCTATGTCAACGTAATTTTCAATCCGTCATACGCCGGTTCAATGCCATCCGGAAGTTCATTTCGGAGCGCTTCATACTCCAGATCGTGCGACATATGCGTCAGATACGCCTGCCGCGGCTGAAGTTGATGGATGAGTCGCACGGCAGCATTCACATGCAGGTGCGTGGGATGCGGTTCCTTGCGCAATGCGTCGATCACCAGCGTGTCCAAGCCATGCAGCAGTTCTTTTGATTCAGCAGGAATTGTGGACATATCCGTCAGAAAAGCGGTGTTACCGAGACGAAATCCCAGCACTGGCAAGTCGCCATGCTTCAGGCGAATGGGGAGGATTTCGATGCCGAGGACCGTAAAAGCTTGACCGGGAACAATGCGTTCAAATCGCAGCTTTGGTGCGGCAAACTGATGCGTGTGGATGGCCGGGTCCGTAAAAGCATACGAAAACACGTGCCGAATCTGGGCTTCGACCGCCTCTTCGCAGTACAACGGCACGGCAGCATTCATCTGGTATCCAAAGACGCGCAAATCATCTAGCCCCAAAATATGGTCGGCGTGCGCATGCGTGAACACAGCAGCTTGAATAAGTCGAGCGTCTTCGCGAATCAGTTGCAAACGCAATTCAGGACCAGCATCGATAATGAATTCGCCCTGCGGCCCACGAATCAAGACGCCCGTGCGCGTCCGTTGGTTTTTCGGATTTTGCGAACGACACACCATGCACTGACAACCAACGACAGGAACTCCGACACTGGTGCCAGTGCCCATGATGATCATTTCAGCGATCGGAGGTTCTCGATTGATCATCTACTGAATGAATTCCGAAATGTCAGCCGTCATTTCGAAGGTCTGTCCAGCTGCATTCAGGTCATGCAGCAGACCATCTACGCTGCATGTGGTCGGCACCGCTAAGCGCAGCACCATTTCGAAGCCCATGCCATCGGCGATGCGCAATGCGTGCATGCCTGTGATATCGATGCCGTGGAGTGACATCACCTGACTGAGTTTTCGGAGCGCGCCAGGCTGATTCCGGCCACCTAATCTCAAACGATATGGCTTGCTTTCTGCCATCGCCGCATTGTACGCGGGCAGATGAAGCGACGGATCACGCAGGCTAATTTCGATGTCAAACGGACGGCTTGCATCCTGCAGGTGATCGCGGATGACTTTTTCATCCATCGTGTCCGGAAATTCAGCCGAAAAGATCATCGTGAAATAGCCACGAACTACGGTCTGACTGGCTTCCCGCAGATCCGCCCCAAGTTCGGCCATCGCCTTCGTCACCGCAGACAAAATGCCCGTGCGATTCCCAGCGGTCATGGTAATGATATATTCTTTCGGCATGCAACTGCTCTCTTCAACGCCGCGGGGAAGAACAAAGTTCGACGACATGATGATCGGGATCTGCGAAGAAGACCTGCACGGCCCCGTCGGGTCTAAGCTTCGCGTCATCAATCAAGGGAATGCCCTGTGCCTTGAGCGCCTCCGCCGCCGCATACGCATCGTCGACTTCAAACGCGAAGTGATGATTGCGACTCGACTTTACCAGCACTTCAACCGGATAGCCCGCCGGGCCGCTGAGATCATGTTCGGCGATTACATGAATGAGCGTCGCTCCGGCCTGAAACCACGCCCCGCCAAAACTGAATGCCGGACGCGGCACCTCGGTCATCCCCAATAATCCCACATAGAAGCGACGACTAGCCTCCACGTCACGTACCACCAGCGTCACATGATCGATCTGACGAACGCGGATCTGAAATTTTGAATTGGCGGACATTTTCCAGACAATTCTAAGGAAAAAGCGTTAAATCTGGTTACACAGCGGCAGAGTGTAACAGGTGCCCCGCCAAGATTCTCCTACCAATCGTCTCCGTTTCTCAGCGATATTCGCCTAACCATTTGAAAATCCTCAGGCGGCAACAAACAATACGAGTCCAAACCTGCACCTATATTGCGAACCTTTTTTCGGAGCCCTTGATTATGAAATTTCGACGCTGGACTCACTTTGGCCTTGCGGCACTCATCACCACCGGCAGTACTGCGATGATGGCTGTCGCCTCCGGCGAAGATGAAAAGCCAAAGAACGCCGCTGCTACTGAAAAATCCGCCAAGGCAGAAAAAAAAGCAGAAGAAATTGTGGATGTCAAGATCGGTGAACTGGACTTGAAACTTCCAAAATCTTGGAAGCAATCTGACGCCACCCTGCCCATGCGTCTCGCTACGTTCGAAGTGCCTGCGGGCGAAGGTGACAAAGACAAAGGTGAGTTCGTGATCTCTTCTTTCCCAGGTGGTGGTGGAGGTGTTGACGCCAACATCAGTCGCTGGGTCGGTCAGTTCAGCGCCGAAGGACGGAAAGTAACTGTCCGCCAAGGCAAGGCTGGCGAGAGTGACTACTTTGTGGCCAATATTTCCGGCACGTATATGAAGCCAGACGGCCCGCCAATCCTGCGAAAGACGAAGGAAACTCCCGGCCAAAGAATGGTGGGTGTCATTCTGAATCTAGAAGGCAAAGCTGTCTATTTTATGAAACTCACCGGCCCCGATGCCACTGTTGCGGCGCAACTGAATGCCGTTCGAGCTTCTTTTGGCGGCAAACTTGACGACGAGAAAGAATACGAATTCTAAGGCTAAATAAGTCTCCAGCGGACAGCGACGATGAAGTCAGCATTCTGGCAACTAGCCGATCTGTTGTTTCCGTCACGATGTGCGCTCTGCGGCATGGCTGATCATGCAGTTTCGGACGGTGGGAATGCCTACTGCCCGGACTGCATCGAAAAACTCACGCCGGTGCCCCGCAATCGCTGCCAGCGGTGTGCAGCCGAAATCGGGCCGTATGCATCATCAAAGGAAGGATGTGTGCAGTGCCGAAAACGGACCCTGCGATTCAACTCTGTCGTGTGTCTTGGAATGTATGATGGTGCACTGCAAAAAGCTTTGCTGGCTGCGAAGTGGTCATTTTCTGCCGTGCCGATGAGATCGCTCGGCGCGCTCCTTGCGACCATGCGTGCCGCGGAATTACACGATAAGGCATTCGATCGAATTGTGCCAATCCCGCAACATTGGCGGCAGCGACTTGTCCGCAACTTTAATCCGGCAGCGATCGTTGCGGCTGAACTTGCCACACGACTGAACATCAACTGCGACGTGCATTTGCTCAAGCGAATTTCCCGGACTCGACCCCAAAAACGCGTCTCCGTAAAACAACGATTTGAAAACCAAGCCGGCAGCCTAGCAGCCACTTATCCGCACACCATCCGGGGGGAACGCATCCTGATCGTCGATGATGTCCTCACCACCGGCGCAACCTGCTCGGAAGCCGCGAAAGTCTTGAAAGCCGCTGGAGCAAAATCTTGTTCCGTCGCTGTCCTCGCGCGGGTGCTCGATCATTCCGCATAGTCTCGTCCAAGAAATGGGTATCGCGTTGTTCTCGCGAGACAAACAAACACGGCGATCACAACTCAAACATTGACTGGAAAACTCGGGGACTACAAGTTTTCACGACGATCTGAAATCCGTGCTTGATCCATGACCAGTAATTTGTTGAAAGCAACCGGATTCCTCAAGGCTCGGGAGTGGCAGACGGATTGCGTATGATGCGAAAAAGAAGATCGCGGGCAAACAATGCACTGGCGACCAATCCGCTGCCGGAGAGCAATATGCTCCCAGCGATCAGCGTCTCTTCAAGCAGTCCACCTTCAAAAAATCGGATAGGAATTTTCATTGATTCGACAAACACTTCGATGAACAGGCCTACAATAATGAAGTAGACGCCGTAGCGCAACGAAATATCGGACAAATTGTCTTCAGGAACTGCGTGGGACGTTGATCCAATCAGTTTTAAGACTTCGTGTCGCTCTTCAATTAAGACCCCGAACGCGACCATGATCGTCGCAATATTATCGGTCAAGTCATCGATTTGGCTAATCGTTCCCATGCGACCACGAACAATGACGATGGTGTCGTATAAGAGAAACACGGTCAGTACAAGCAGAATCAGGTTGATCACAAAAAGCCCCGTTCTGCTAACGGACACAGCCGCAATGATTTTAAGAAGTTGTATCATTGGTTTAAAATCGTTTTCATGGCAAAAACTTAAAGGTCGATTCATCTGCCTCAAGATGACTATATTAGTTCCGCGTCAGGAGTGGAACCGCGCAGAAGAATTGGCCAAAGTCGTAACCATCTTCCATATCGGATTTAAGCGATGTCCAGAAATACTCAACGCCTCCCTCGCTTTCCAATTTTCTACGCCGACATTGTTATCCAATGGCATGGACGGCTGCGTTTCTCTCGGAAGACTCGCTCAGCTTGCGTGATCGAAGCACGTTTTATTTGAGGCACGAAAAAACCATGCCCAACTTTCGCGAGGCATGGCTTGAGGCGACCAACCGAGATTTCACGGGAGCAGAAACGTGCCTTCTTGATGCTGCGCGTTTTAGCTTGTTCTTCACGGCAGTATGTATTGGTAGTAATTCAGAGGAACGGCCTTTTGCACCTCCGCTGGCATCTGGCGATACCCTTTCTGGAATCGCTAAACTCTAGCACACGTTTTCACACTCGGCTGGAACTTAGGTAATACAAACCCCAACCCAGCGCCAACAACTTCTGGGGAAGTCTAGTCTCACGAGGCAAGACTATGGTGTTGCCGAAAAATCCAGCGTAAAAATATGCGATTCGAAGCTCAATTCAAGTTGACGTAATGGTTCATCAATCCGCAGCCAGAAATCGTTGAGCCCTAAACCCACATCGTTCTGATTGAGCAATTCCTTGCCAGTTCGGACATCGATCACGCGGGCTCCGATCCGGACTCGCCGAACGCCTGTCTTCGGGTCAGCGACCCCGCCACGATTGAGCAGGACCATGATTGGAGAATTCGGCAGAATGACCCTGTCCTGCGCGGATCCGCGACGAATAAAACGATGGTCGAGGGGTTCGTCCCAGCGGAGCTCCATTGTCCGGCCATCGATGCCGTACATGCGGCCATACACATGCATCGCTTCCATGACCGGGTCTAAGTCAAGCGAGAGATCATCAACAGCCTCTGGCAACACCACATAATTCCCTAATGAATGTACCAAGAACAGTTCGCGAGGTTCCGGCACGGGCGTCACATCATGGCTGGCCAGGATCTGTCCTGTATCGATGCGCACGAGTGTTAGTTCGCTCCCATTGCCCAGCGTTGCGACAACGTCATTGGCAACGTTGGAAAAAACGGCCTCCGCTGGAAGATCGATGGACCAAGTCACGATGTTGGTCATCAGATCCCGGCACTCCAACGCAGAATTATTGGCTTCCTGTCGAAAGAGGACACACGATTGCCCCTGCACGGCGATCCGCCATAGCAGTTTTTCGCCAAGTTCAATTTGGAAGTCCGATACGGACGAACCAACGTTGTTAATGGCTTCGCCCCACCATTCAGGCAACCGCGAAACCTGCAACTGAGTCCCATCGATTAAACTGCGAGCTTCGATCTGGCGCGAACTTTCTGACAAAATCAGCACGGCATCACGGGTTGTTGATAAGACGGCATCGCGCGCGATTCCATCCAGTTGCCACAACGGGCGACCAGTGACACTGTCATACACCAGCAGCCGCCGACCAGCAATCAGGGCGACGGCCGACGTAGTCACCGGCGCGATCGGGTAATAGCCCGACAACTGAGGGGCGAATTGGGTGACACGATCTGCCGCTTCCACATAGCTGCGATAATCGTTGGCGTCCGAGTCAGTCGTTAGTGAACCGAGTTGCCGTGTCCACAAAATTTGCGGCTCAACGACCTGCTTGGTGCCATCCATACGTTGCATTAGATGACTGGTATCCAGCGAAAACATCGCCCCCCGAAAGTTCAACAACAGGAGAGGGCCGCAGGTGGTGATGTATGACTCCGTCCGCAGATGATCGCTGAGGTCTGTACCAACTCCTGCAACTGGCAACGTCCAACGAATGCGACCAGTAGCGTCATATGCCGCGACTTTTTGTTCCTGCAACAGGACCACAAATGACCAGCCGCGAAACTTGCCCGGTGACCCGAAAAACGGAATCGCGGCATGCGGAATTTCGTTCGGAATTTTTCGCGGCGACAGCAGCGTGCGATGATCAGACTGCTCGATCTTTGCCGTCATGCCCCAAGCAGAGACTTCCGACGTGATGACATCCGCATGCGCGGCAAACCAGGTTTCGAATACGACCTTGTGGGCCATGGCGGCAGCAGTCACGAGCCGGGCCCTGTTGAACGGACTGGTTGCGTCAGCCTCTGAGAATTCAGCGCGGAGCGCCCTGATGAACACAGTGTCACCAGTTGCCAAGAGGTCATCTAGCAACGCGGTCACAGATGCTCCATCGTCATTCCCGGCACGCATGATTTCGAAGTGGATCTGTTGACGCACAAGATCGGCAGTGTGATTGTCGTCCTCTGATTCCATAGATTGCAGCACATGCAGCGCGAGGTGCGGCATTTCGCTGGCGGCAAGATCACGCACATACTGCAACTGGCCGCTGCGTTCGGGCGGCAATGCCTCCACGCCCGCTTCACGCAGTTGCGATTGAATGGTCGAGCGTTCCTCGGGAGTGCGGCGTTGCAACGCATTGCGAATTCCAGAAACAATAGTCAATGACTTGAGTCGCCGGAGTGCGCCGGTTGAGACCGCCTCCTTCTGACCGGCAATCAGTTCCGGCAGCATTGGACGCAGAGCATCGACAAGATCCTCGACACTGATTGAATCGCTTTCGCTCAACCCCTGAGCGATTAGGCGACTAAGGTCCGACAGTTGGCGCTGCGAACGACGATGCAACTGGCTGGGCAACAACGCGGCATCGGGCAGACTCATCCCCAACATCAGATGCAGTACTTCGGCAACCGGACGCTCTTCGTCAGCCTGACTGATCAATTCCCGAATACGCCCGATCGATGCTTGGTTGGTCGCAAACTCGGTGTGCAGAGATTCCAGCAGTACCTCGATGAGCAAATCACGCGATGCCGTCCGCTCTGATACTTCGTTCAATCCCTGCTCCAGCAGCGCGATCGCGCCAACCGAATCTTGCTCAAAGAGGCATTCCAACGCTTGATCCACCAGCTGTAAATCACCCGAACCCTGTGAGTATGCCCGAATCGAATCCAGATTCTGGGACAGGACTTGATCGCCAATGATCAGCAGATTACCGGGGGATTCCATTCCCTGAAATTCGGCATTGGCGTTCTTGGAATTTAAGAGACGCTGCGTTGCTAGCCTGCGTCCGGTCTGAACGTCCAACGCGACGATTGCTGGTTCGGACGTCGGGATCTGCAGCAACACACCATCCGTTGCTGGAAGTCCGCAGACGATTCCATCCACAATCGACTGACTCCAGAGCGGCTGACCGTCGTCCAGTCGAAACGCTTGCACAATATGATTGCCACACAAGATGATCTTGTCATCAACAATTGCGGCAATACTATGAAACTGGTTACGCCCCAATTTCCATCGTTCTTGGCCTGTTTGCAGATCCAGACAGAACAATTCATCCGAATCACGTGGCGTCACGATCACATTATTTCCAGCGATCCGCGGCAGCGAATCGGTCCACCGCGAATCCAGATCGACACGACTGGAATCCCACGGATCGCGTCCGCCAAACAGGATCGGAGCGTCACCACCCAGTTCCTGCCGACGAATGCTTCCACCGTAACGAAATACCCAACGCACGGCGTTATCTTCGGCAGAGACCGCGACAATCCGTTCGTCGCACGTCGGACAGATCAGTAAGCCATGTGCGTAAGATGGCACAAGGCCTGCGTGTTTTCGCACCGGATGATCACTCGCACTGAACTGCGGTTGCGTCAACAACTGTGAACGCACGACACGCGGATTGGTGGGAGCGGTACCGGTCGCTGCAGGCTCGGCAATCTGCAACAGAAAAATCCCTTCACTGCTTTCCGCTAACACATACGTGCGGTTTCCCAGCACCAGCGGTGCCCCCAGAAAATAGAATCCCGCCAGTAGATTGCCTTTCCCGTTTGACTGTCCGACAGACTGCGTCTGACCACCTATTTCCCATTTGAAAAGTCCGGTCTGCAGATCGTAGGCGCGGATAAAATTATTCACCGCTAGATTGCGAGATGTCGTGCGAAACATCATGCGGTATTGGTCGTCTGCTGTCGTTCCGGATGCATCTTCACATACAAACAGCGTCGTGGCAGATGCCGCCAATTGAGCCGTCGTGTTTGTCCGCACTAATTGATTTCGCAGACTCGTTGCCATGATCAATGATTGGGTTATGGTTTGCATTTCCAAGTTGCGTTGCAACGCGGCCTGCGCGTCTACATTTTGCGGATCGACGGGCTGAAGTTGTTGACTTGCCTGTTCTTCAACGGCCTGCAGCACATCACGCATGCGACCGTCTGGATGAGTGACCTCCCACACGATTTCACCATCAGTCGCCCGGACGGTACGCACGCCGCACGGCGTGCGAAAAATTACGAATTCAGCGACACGGAGTGGTGTTGCGGCAGGTACTACGATGCTGTTTTGCTGTTCCTGTGATTGGCCGAACTCCATCAACGGGTTACGCAGGGACTGCAGAACAGGATTCAGGCGATCCGCATACAGCACATCGTTGACAGTTAATGAATCTGAAACCCATGTCTGCTGCAGCCGGGCCGGGCCACGAGAACGCGATGCGAAGCGGCGATAATTTCCGCCGGGCTGCGTCCATTCTAAGACACCCACAGCAGGGATACCCGTCAAGTCGATGAACCAATTCTGCAAGTCCGTGATCGCTGACGATGCCGGGATCGGCAGCTTCAGGAACGAAGGCGATTGTGGATCAGCCGCTAGCAGAACCGCAAGGCTTTCTAATGCATCAGTATTCAGTCCTGCACGCCAATTGCAAACCGCAATCTGCAGCGATACCTCGGCGGTGTTCCGACTGTGCTGCTTCGTTTCAGTGACGCGCAACATCCGATTTAAGAGTAACGCAGCTTCAAGATCATCGCCACGATCGATCGACTGGCGGGCGAGAATTCGCAGGCCATCCTGAGCCGCCGGACAAAACGCATACCGCAACGTCAAGCTTCGCAGGGTCGGGAAATCGGAGGACGTGACTGCTTCAGAAATACGGGATTCGGCAACCTGTTCGAACTGTCCAAGATACTCCGTTCGAAATTCTTCGCCGGCTGTAAAAAACAGTTCTTCCAGCCTCGCTCGTCCACCCGCTAGACGCTGCGTTTGGCCCGGAGCCAATTGATTCACATCCGCCCCAGACGCGGTCAGCAGCGGATCTTCCCGTTCACACGCCCGCGCCCATGCCCCATCAAACTGCTCAACCGCCCGCAGCCACTGCGTGTCAGCCATTGACTGCTCGGCATCAGAAATCATTTTCAACAATTCACGCTGCCGAACATCTTCACCATTCTGCAACGCGATGGCCCTGTGACCCGACACGCACGCCATCACACAACACGCAATCACGACCACGCGCAAAAATTGCAGCCAACATTTGATCAACGTGTGCCTGAATACCGATTCCATAATTAACAGTCGCATTGAAAGACTTCCTGCGATCGTCGTCAGAAGGACGACCTCTTGGCCGCAGTGTCTCAAATCCCGTCGCGCCCGTCTATTTGCACTGCTCGACTTTATTCCAACTGCTCGGTTCAACTGCAATTCGTTGTCTTAACAATGCATTCACGGCAGGGACGAAACTGGTCGACATTCTGCCAGCATGGAAGGCCTAACTTACCACCAGATCACATTAAAAAGGGCGACAGCTTTGATTGCTGTCGCCCTGAATTTTAAAGGAGCAGATTTTGTCTTTTGGGAATTATTTGGCCCCCAAAATCACTATTCCGCTGGAGGACGAGTCCCACGGCCCCCGCCTTTACCACCTTCTTCACCGCGTGGACGACCACCGCCAGGACCACCACGGCCCCCCATCAGAGCACGCATGTCGAGTTCAAACTTTGCGCCTTTCAGTTCGTCAATCGTGTTCTTCTGTTCGTCTGTCAGGACGGACAACGCAGCTGCAGTTGACTTGGCCCGGGCTGCAGTCATCTTCTCCTGCATGGCAGCGAATCCCTCACGACCACCAGCACCACCGGGCTGACCACCAGCGGCAGCCCCAGCAGCACGCATTTCTTCAAACATCTTCATCATATCAGCTGTGGATGCTTTTTCTGCGTCATCCAGTTTGCCAAGCTGTTCGTCGGTCAAAGAGAGCTTCAACTTCATGTCGTCGCCCTTCAAGGTTGCCACCGTGGTCATATTGAGCTTCATTTGGAGGGAAATCTGATCAAGTCGTTTTGCTTGGTCTGGCTCCAGCATTGCTCCGAGCGCTTCGTCCGTTTTTTTGCTCATTTCCGCACGTTCCTTTTGCAATTTCTCGCGGAACGCGGTTTGTTCTTCTTCGGTCATTTTACTGATCGCGTCGCGATCAGGACGCGGCGCAGCACTGCGTTCTTCTCGGAAGGCTTCTAAAGCCGCATCAATTGTGGCTGCCTGCGCTTCTTCAATCTTCAGTTCTTTACGGATTTGTTCAGCACGCAGCAACATAGCTCGATCGATGCCACCGCCACCAAACCCACCGCCACCGAACCCACCGCCACCGAACCCACCTGGACCTCCACGACCGCTACCGGGCGGCTGCGCTTGGACAAAAGCGGAAACCAACATCGTCGCGAGGCAGAACACCACTGCCTTGCGAACAAATCGAATTGACATCATTGAACGTGCTCCAAAACAGAAAAACAATCACCCTCTGAGGGCAGGACATGCGGATTCGCAGTCCCGTTCAAACCCCTCATGGCTGTTCTGGATCTGCGCAACTCACCTGCATTTTTTCATTTTGCAAAAAAAAACGTTCAAATCGATACTGGCGCCCCAAAATTCTGAAAGAATTCAAGTGACTCACTAAAATTTTGAATCTCGTGAACCGACGACAAACTGGTGCGGGGCATTCTGCCGAGAATTCGTCTTGCCTGTTGGCGGTTGGTCGTGTTTCTGGAGCATTGTTGTGAGACGAAGACCGACCATTACCAGCGTCTCAACCCTCCGCCGTATCCGAATGAACCGCTGCCGTACCCGAACATACCACCACCATACAGAAAACTGGGTGTCGCAAACGGCGTCAAAATCCGCGATGGCTGAGTCGGCGCAGGGATGCGTTTCACAGGCTGTTTGTGTTCAAAATTATGCTGGACGATTGTTTGGTGTCGCGCGTTGCCAGTCAGAATTTCCATTGTGGAGTCATGGCGGTAATTCGGGTTCGCATCGTACTCAGTCCGATTGAACGGGATCGATTTGTAGATCCGTGAGTACGCCGCCGGATCGTAGACTGCCGTTTCGCCAGCAACTGTCGGGGTTTCCAGCGGAATCGCAGGCACTTGGGACTTTTTGCCAGCCGGTTGGATTTCCATCATCCAAGCTTCGCGGCGTGGCTCGACGACCACCTGAGTCTCCGGAGTTTGCAACTCATCCGCAGCAGTTGGTTTGGCGACGTAGAGCGCAATGGCGGCAATCGCCATCGTCAATGTCCATCGTGAAAGTTTCATGGGCTTGTCCTTAAGTTCAACGGTGAACGTCGCGTCACGTCGAGCGATGTTCAGTAAACAGCGCGAAATGCACTGATTGGAAACGTTGAGCTTAGAATGAGCCCCCTAGATACCCTGTGTCAACAATTGAAATGACAGCTTTGCAGATTTCCGAGGGCGGGCAACATCACAGCTTTAATCAGGGATGTTCGGGTTTGGTGCCGAGATACACCGTGGCAATTCCGCCTGTCATTTTGCGGAAAGATGTGTTGACAAGTCCCGCCTCTTCCATGATTCCGGTGAGCTCCAAACCACTCGGAAACTCCGACACGGACTGGGGAAGATATTCATACGCTGCCTGCCGATTTCTTACCAGCAACTGCCCGAGCCGTGGTAAGATATTGCGGAAGTACCACTGATAGGTATGACTCAACAAACGATTGTCCGGCAACGAAAACTCCAGCACCAAAACTTTCCCACCCGGCTGACAGACACGCGTCATTTCCTTCAACCCGCCAATCGTACTGGAGACGTTTCGGAGTCCGAATGCCACCGATACGACCTGAAACTTATCCGAAGGGAACGGCAGTGAGAGCGTATCGGCTTCCAGAAATACGACGTCCCGATCGCATTTTTTCTGCTCCGCGAGCTTGAGCATTCCGTGCGTGAAATCAGTAGCATAGACTGTCGCCGCGCCGTTCAGTTTCTTCCGAAAAGCGAAAGCCAAGTCGCCCGTGCCGGTGCAGACATCCAAAATTGGTGCGTCATTAAAGGGGGCCGCCATGCGCACGGATTGCCACCGCCAGTACACATCCGTGCCAGCCGACAGAAAGTGGTTCATAAAGTCATAACGCTCAGCAATCTCGCCAAACATCTGCCGAATGCGTGAACCGGATTTATCAACTGGCATTGCGAAAACTCGAAAATTTCATCCAAAACAAGGGGCACAAGCACAAGATCTCGAAGTTTACCTCGCGATTCGCATTTTCAACAGCGAGTTAACTTTCTTGGAAAAAACGTCGGTACCGCCGCGTGAGTTTCGCACGCTGCCCTGCGTTCGTCATTTGGAAACTTTCCGGAATCATATCTGCTGTTTGTGAGACAAACAGCAGTCGAATGCAGAAGACAGCGTACAATCTCAGGAAGCGGATGTGCTGGCCAGCACCTGTCGCTGATTTCATTCGCTAGGAAAACATTCACATGACATCACCCGCCTCGCATGACCAATCATCGAATCTGCCAATACCTGACACTTTGCAACGGCATCGCGGTGGGGTCATTCATACTTACCAGCAGTATGATCCAAAGTCGTTCCCCTCACCGTCGTCGCCGCCACCAGATCTTGTGTCGCCCGCTTTTGAGCACATGCTGACGTACGGTTCAACACGGGAATTTACCGAAGAAGAATTGGCGAAAGCGATCCACCTCGACCCTGGACAGTTTGCCGGACTCGGCCCCAGTCTCGACGCTCTGCTCAAAATGCTGCAGGAACGCAAAGCTAAAATTCTCAGTAAATACGAAACCGACACCGTTCAAAAAAAAGCCCTACGTCAATTCACCAATGCCGCAAAGCAGGCTCAGCCACCTGCAAAACTCGCCAAATCGTTTTGGCAGTCCGTCAAAGAAGAACAAATCTACGCACTTGAAAATCTTTGGTATCGCGCGGAACGCACCGACCCGGACTTCGCCGGCCGACTGGTCAGTCTGATGGAAACACTTGGCGACAAGTATCAGGTAGAACATTTGGCGGCAAAGTATGACTTTACCGGACACGATTCAATGTCGGTGCCGGCAGCGATCGAGATTCTGGATGAACTCAGAAAAATCGATGAACTGCTCAAGCAACTGGAAGACGCAAAACAAAACGCGCAACTCGCGATCATCGACCTCGAAGATCTCAGTGAGTTTGCTGATCCGGAAGCGATCGCCAATCTGAATAAGTTTCAGGAACAGATTCAACAATACCTGAAGGAGATCATGGAGGGTCAGGGGCTTGCAAATCAGCAGGGCAAGATCCAGCTTTCTCCTAAGGCTTATAAGCTGTTTCAGGGACGCCTCCTCCAGACAATTTTTAGCAATCTAAAGGCTTCACGTTCTGGTCGGCATCAAGGGCCGATTCATGGCGAAGGCGTGGTGGAGATGCAACTCACCAAGCCTTACGAATTTGGTGACTCCGTTTCACAAATGGACATCCCTGCGACGCTCATTAACGCGATGCTGCGACAAGGCGACACGCGTCCCTTGCGATTGCAGCAACGCGATATCGAAATTCATCGATCACGTAACAATCCCAAGTGCGCGACTGTCGTGCTCATGGATATGAGCGGTTCCATGCGCTACGACGGCCAATACATCAACGTCAAACGCATGGCGTTGGCCCTGAACGGGCTGATTACAACTGAATACCCAGGCGACTTTCTGCGTTTTGTGGAGCTACACACATTTGCCAAAGTTGTGCCAGCAGGAGATCTCATCGCACTCATGCCCAAGATCCCCACAATTACAAATCCCGTCGTCAGACTGCGAGCTGATATGAGTCGTGAAGATGTGAGTGAAATACATATCCCTCCGCATTTTACTAACATCCAGCACGGGCTCCAGATGGCCCGGCAGTTTCTTTCTGTGCAGGACACACCGAATCGTCAAGTGGTCCTGATTACCGATGGCTTGCCGACGGCTCATTTTGAAGCCAGCATGTTGTATCTCCTCTATCCCCCAGATCCACAGACTGAAGAAGCGACCAAGCGAGAAGGCATGCTGTGTAAACGTGATGGCATTACGATCAATATTTTCCTGCTCCCCAGCTGGTCACAGACTCACGAAGACGTCCAGTTTGCCCATCGTCTCGCGGAGAATACCGGCGGGCGAGTCTTCTTCACCGCCGGCCGTGATCTGGATCGCTACGTTGTATGGGACTACGTCAACCATCGCCGGGAGATTATCGGGTGACATCGTCTGCAGCTTCCATGGATCGCCAACCGTTCGATCAAGATGATTGCAGGATTGGAGTTCCCCAGTAGAAATTGGCGCTCATGAGCGTGTGTTAGAGTGCACGCGAGGAGCGATCACCGTGAGTCTGAATCCGCAAAAAGAACAGTGGACAGGACGTCGAGTTCGTAGGAATTAGCCGTAGGAATTTCGTCGTGAAGCAGTCGGTATGATTGAGCGAGAGGGTATGACGACCGCGGAAGTGTCCCGTCGTCTGGGCGTGAACGTGAACCTGCTGCGGAAGTGGCGTCAAAAATACGGCAAGGGAAATGCGGTGTTGGGAATGGATGTCTAGGAAAAGCTTCTTCAATTACGAGATGAAGTTGGGCGGCTTCGGATGGAGCGCGAGATCTAAAAAAAACTGCGGCCTTCTTCGCGGACGAAAAGAACTGAGATTTCAGTTTATCGAGCAGCACAGTGAAGAGTGGCCTGTGAGTGTGACGTGCTGCAGGTAACACGGTCTGGTTTTTATGCGTGGAAGAAACGTCCTGCGAGTGAGCATGAGGCGCGTCGTGACGCACTAGCTTCAGAGATTCGATCGATCAATTCCGAGCAGTATCTGGATGTTTACGGCAGTCCCCGGATGCATCAGAAATTGTTGAAGCGGGGCTTTGAGGTGTGTGAAAACACGGTGGCCGCCGTGATGAAACAGGAAGGCATCACGGCTTCCACGGAGAAGAAATTCCGTGTGACGACGACTGATTCAAATCATTCTCAGTCGGTGGCCGAGAACATCATGGATCGGGATTTTGCTGCGAAAAAACGGGGTGAAAAACTTGTTTCCAATTTGACCTACGTGGCCACAGACGAGGTTTTTTTGTTTTTGGTGTGTGTGATTAATGTCTGTACCCGACGAGTTGAGGGTTGGTCTATCAAACTCAATACGCAACGCGGGTGGAAGCTCGTCAGAGCATTTTCCAGTGGATCGAAGTTTTCTATAACCGGGTGCGCCTGCACAGCACGCTGGGCTAGATGAGTCCAGCTAGACTCCGCGCGGTGGAAACTGATGCTTTCATAGTTTAACGGCGAGCCGTAGGCGGAGGCGAATCCTGCTTCCGCCTACGCGTACGGCTCGCCGTTAAATAGCGAGGAATTTCAAGGCCACCAACATTGGGCGTTTGAACCGATCCGCGATCCGGGTCAGCCAACAGTGGTTGATACGACATGGATTCGGAACAGCATCGACGCATTTATCCGCGCACGGCAGGCAGAGGCGGGAGCGCATCCTGCTCCGATGGCCGACAAACTCACGCTGCTTCGTCGCGCCACATTTGACCTGACCGGCTTTCCGCCAACACCCGCAGAAATGGATAGCAATCGGGTGGATAGCACTTAGATTTTGTCGAGGGCTTCAACAACAAACTGAAACTGATCACCAGAAAATCCTACGGCTTTCGAACTCAAAACGCCTACGAAACCGCCCTTTATCACAACCTCGGCGACCTCCCCTTCCCCGAATCTACCCACAGATTCTGCTGACGAGGCCTTCATTTAGTAGGCTTGAGTTCGACCAAAAACGGGCGCAGTTCATGTTTCTTGGTATCCATTGAATGTAAGAGTCTTTTCTGCTTTTGTGGGCCGGTGAGTCATCAGCTAAGACGTTTCGAGGGAAGCAATCTCTGCTTTTTGGTGATCGCGAATCCTCCGTCTTCGTCATTGTGGTTTCGTGGGTCGGAAGGAGTACGAAGCCCCTGATTCGAATCAGGCAATCCAGTGCTCCAGGCTGCGAATACCATGTCGACTTGGGCGGCCAGGAGGACGTGGGAAGTCTGTTTTTCCACGTATAGCATTCGTTTAGAATCCATGGCGATACTCGATTGGACGATCGAAGTGGTCGGGACAGAGACATCATGGTCATGGGTAGATAAACTTCGCTTACCAATCGAAATTGATCCTTTCATCACATCGCGGGGGTCATCGTGTTCCAATCCGAGAACATGGCCAATTTCATGCGAAAGCACTGAAAGTAAATCGATATGGTGATTCGCTTGGGTAACGACCGCAACTCCATGTTCAAACTCAACGCTATCGTAAGGAGTTGGATCGATGTACCAACCATGCCCGGCGGCATCTCGATCGATCGTAACCACCGATCCCAACGCGCGCCCTAGTGTTCCCCCTGGAAGGTCAGCGATCACGATCTGCAGATTGGATAAGGTGGAGATATCAAAGCCTGCGGTGGACCAGAAAGACTTCACGTGCTCGGCCATCGAATGCAATACGCCGATTGTGAGATTATTGACTTGAGGTCCGCCAGTTTGATTGGATGCAGGTTGGCCGCTGAGTCCGAGGTTCGAAGCGACGGTGATCGAAAGATTTTGTAGAAGGGTATCGACACCTCCATTTGCAATTCCGCCATTGTCTTTCACGGTCCAGGTCAAATCTCCTGTACCGACAGCATTCGAAACGGTTTTGTAACGTAGACCTTGAAGGTCCGCCAACGTAAGCGAATTGTTCACTTTAACTTGCTTTTTACCGTCGGTTCGCCATACGGTGATGAAGGAAGGAATGCCGGTGATTTTATATGTTAACGTTTGCGACGATTCCACACTGCCTCCTCCAGGACCGTAGTTGAGCGTAGACAGACCCAAGCTGACTGCGGTCGTTGTTGCACTATTCTTGTTAACACTGATAGCTGCAGGGAAGGTTCCGGTCTGAATGGGCGCATCGTTGACTGCGTTGACGGTTAACGAGCGCGATTGAAGTAACGAATCGATTCCACCGTTAGCTGTTCCCCCGTTGTCCTGCACGGTCCATGTGAGGTTCCCGGTTCCATTACCATTGGCCAACGTTTTGTATTTCAGTCCTTGCAATTGCGTCAGGGTGAGTGGTGAATTGGCGGGGACCTGGGTGGTACCGTCAGCTAACCATGCCGTGATAAAGGATGGGATCGCGTTGAGTTTGTAGGTCAGAGCTTGTGGCGATTCATAGCTACCACCTCCTAGTCCATAGTTGAGACCCGAGAAGCCTAGGGTAACTGCGGTTGAGTTAGCTGCGTCTTCGTTCACGTTGATTGCTGCAGGTGAACCTGCTGAGCGGATGGGGGAATCGTTGACTGGAGTGACGTTGATCGACATGGTCGACAAGACCTTACCGAGATCGGCACAGTTCACTTTGAAGGTGAATTTGGAGCGGGCGGCACCATTGGCGTTGGCGGCTGGCGTGTAGACCAGGAATGGGATAATCGACCTATGGATGGTCAAGGGCGCTGAGACAGGGCAGCCGGCGAGTTTTAGAGAATCTCCACTTGCCAAGTTTAGGCTGGAGATTGTGATCGAAACGAGCCGGACATACTTGACATTCGTATTCAAGAAATCGGAAAGGGCGAAGGATTTAGGAGTGTCTTCGCGCGTAGTGAAGTATTTGACGGGTGATGTAGTGAGGACGACATCGTTGCCGTCGCCGCCCTTGTAGGTGATGTACAGTGTCTTCATGTTGAAGACAATCGGCGAGCCTTCGGGCAGCCCAACGAAGTAGCCGGTCGTATCGTCGGAGCCGTCGTTCTTGATGATGACGAAGCTGTCGGTCGGCATGATGGTCGTATAGGTTCCAGCCAGGTGGAGACTCGCAACGCCGGCACCGAGAGCCACGGTTCCGGTGACATTGATTTGATCGTGGTCCGAGGCCGTGTTGCCCGAGGTGCTGCCGTTGATCTCGATGTTGAGATTGCCACCCGTGTAGTTGACGTTTCCAGTGTTGAGGATGCCGGGGCTGTTGCCGGGAGCGATCGTGCCGGTCGAGATGCTGACGCTGCCAGCGACCGTGCCTGAGCCCCCCAGGATACCGCCGGTGAGGGCGATCCCCGAAGCGAGCGAGCCATTCACCAGCAGAGTGCCGGCAGTCACGGCGGTGGCACCGGTATAGGTGTTGGTACCGGAGAGGGTAGTCGAGCCCCCCGTGCTTTGCGTGAGACCGTTCGCCCCCGCCAGAATCGCACTCGCGTTCCCGCTCATCGTCTGAATCGTGTTGGTGCTGGTCAGCACGCCGCTGAGACCGCTGATAACGCCGCTGGTGAGCGTAAGCGTGTTCACGGTATCGCTGAAGTCGCCGATGTCGAACGTCGCTCCGCTGACGTTCACGTCCGTGCTGTCATTGATGCGGTCCGAGCCTTCAGGTATGAACGTGCCACCACCGAGGGTGATTGTGCTGGAACCGGCCGTCAGCCCCGAAGTACCGATCGTCACCGAGTTAGCTGCCTGCAAGAACTGGGTGCCGCTGCTGGTGGTGTTGACTGTCGTCGCGTCGAAGTTGGCATCGATCCCGCCGCTGGGGGCGGTCAAGGTCAGCGTGCCGACCGTGATCAAATTTCCGCCCACGCCCACTGTGCCGTCGGCGATGGCAGACGACGTCGCATTGTCGGTGACCAGTTTCAGATTCTTTGTGGCCAGGTTGGTCGAACCGACGACCAAAATCGTGCCGCTGGTCCTGCCGCTCACACCGACCACAATCGCGTTGTTGCCGCCGGTGGTGATCGTATTGAGCCCTGCTTCCAGCAAGGAGAGCGCCGCTCCCGCGACGGCACCACCCACTTGAATCGGCTCCGCGGCCGTGAAGGGACCCAGCACGACATCCTCAGCGCCACTGGTGATCGACGATCCGCCAAGCGTCATCCGATTGGCGACGAGCGAGATCTGTCCGCCGTTAGTTTGAATCGTCGTGCCGCCAAGGTGCGAAATCGCATCGGCATTGCCGGTGCCGACATTC
>QWQG01000038.1 GCA_003670925.1 Planctomycetota bacterium
CCAGTCACAAGCAGCTCTGTGGAGGCAGTTGAAATGGGGAAATCCTGAACGCCAAGATTGTCGAATTCCATGGCCGGCAATTTTACGTCCGTTGATGCGGAGGATTCCAGCACGGCGAAATCGATGGCGCCAGGCCATGTGGAGGAAAGCGGCTTGTCAACAAACGATGACAGCGCTGCGGGCGTTCCGATGGTGCCCGAAATCGTCTGCGTTTGCAGATTGATCTGGAGTTGCAGGTTCTGCCATTCGTTGGGTCTAGGATCTCCGATACGTTCGGTCAAATCTCCAGTTTGCAACGACACCCCGTCCGCTGAAATCAAAACAGCGGCCGCAGGTGATGTGGGATATGCTCCGATCCAGAATCGATGTCCTGCAGTCCGCCCGTTATCAGACGCGGCTGCATCAGACGCGGCGATTCGGAAATCGAGGTTCACAAACAGAGTGTCGCAATTACTGCGGGAACGTCGCGGATACAGCGACTGAGCGATTCGGTATTGGCCAAGATTCGCTGCCAAGCTGGCCCCCACTTTACCGCGTGCGTACAGATTTTTGAAAGGGCTCTGAGCGGCATTCGTGATGGCAATCTTTCCGGCATAAAGCCATGGTGGCACTAACACGCCATTGCTGCCACCGGCTGCCGGTGCCTGCATTTCAAAATCGCCGTCCATGTCGTTGAGCGATCGCAGAATCGCGGCTGGAACTGCCTGCTGTTGTTTTTCGAGACTGACTGTAAGGGCTGCGATTCGCTGATCAAAATCTCGCCATTTCGAAATCGATTCGCGCGGTGGCAACAGCGGTACCATCGCGCGGTATTTCTGCTTCTGTTCCGACCCCGGAAATGCATAACGACTGCTGTCAAAGATGCCGTACATACCGTAATAATCGCGCATCGAAACTGCGTCAAATTTGTGATCATGGCACCGCGCACAGCCCAGACTCAGCCCAAGCACTGACTGCCCTAAGGTGTCGATTGTGTCCTGAATCGTGAGGTGATGATAGTTTTCAGAATCAAATCCAAACCGGCGTGAGATGGCAAGGTAACCGGTCGCCGTGACCTGCTCCGCATAGTTCTCTGATGGCTGTTGGTTCGCCAGCACGTCACCCGCAATCTGTTCCCGCAAAAATTGATCGTAAGGCTTGTCGCCATTGAATGCATCAATCACATAATTGCGGTATCGCCATGCCAGCAGCACGGGATAGTCGGCTGTCTCACCGGCCGTGTCGGCGTACCGCACAACATCTAGCCAATGTCTTCCCCAGCGTTCGCCATATTGGGGAGAAGCAAGCAATCGATCGATGAGTTTTTCGTAGGCTTGCGGCGACTCATCCCGCAAAAAATTATCCATTTCTGCGGGTGTTGGCGGAAACCCGGTCAGGTCAAATGTGGCGCGACGAAGCAGCGTGAGCTTGTCGGCCATCGGAGCAGGATGCGCTCCCGCCTCTGCCTGCCGTGCGCGGATAAATGCGTCGATGCTGTTCCGAATCCATGCCGTGTCAACCACTGTTGGCTGACCCGGATCGCGGATCGGTTCAAACGCCCAATGTTGGTGGCCTTGAAATTCCTCGCTATTTAACGGCCAATTCGCGCCCGAACTGATCCAGGCTGCGAATGCCGCGATCTGCTCGGGCCGCAGTGCTTTGTCCTTCTCTGGCGGCATAGCCGAAACATCTTCGTGCCGCTGAATCGCTTTGATGAGCAGGCTCTCGTCAGGCTTCCCCGGCACAATCGCCGCACCAGATTCACCGCCTTTCAGCAACGCCTCACGCGAATCCACCCGCAGCATGCCCGAAATCTTGGAGTCCCCATGGCACCGAAAACATGTTTCAACGAGGACTGGGCGAATCTGATTTTCGAATTGGGCGTCGCTACTCTCATCCCCAAACACGAACGAGATTTGACAACTGGCCGCGATCACAATGATCACAATTTTGGCGCCCACAATTTGGCCGAAGAGATGTCGCAATCGTATCAGGCGGCTGACAAATGCAAACACGAAGGAGCGATTCATGACGTTGTCCCGGCTTACCACGTTGTCGTTGGGCTCAATCAGGAACTCGGTTGAGACCTGATCTAAGCTAACGCGGAGAGTTTCCCCATAGAATACCGGACGCATCCCGCCTTCTCAAGGCATTGACCGCCCGTGATCTCATGACAACGGTGCTATGCACCTTTGGCGTTTTCGGAGGTTGGACATTCTTGTCCGACGCACCACCGTAGTCTTCAGCGATTCAACAGCACAGCCGACAAAACCAAGAATCGCAATGTGCAGCACGGAGAACTTTAAGAAGAAACAGAATCAATGGCAGTTGCCATTCTTCCGGGGGGCAAAACCCCTCATCCGGCCTAGCGGCCACCTTCTCCCCTGACGACAGGGGAGAAGGGACAGGAATGCCCATCCGACTAAGCTTAATACTCCAAACGTACCCGGCTACGGTACTGATGCGGACGAAGAAAGACTTGCGACACGGAAACTAACGCTACCGTCCTTGAGCGCGGCGCCGGTAGCCCCTGCAAAGTTGTACGCCGCAAATCCGCCTGTGCTCGTGTTCAGCCAGTTCGTAAAACGGGCCGCTTCATTCCAACCCACTGCTCCGGCTGGATTCGGATCACCCGTCGTATCAGTCGCGTTGCCGGCGTTGCCGATGTCCACGAAGGTCATGCCGAACGTATATTGCTACCGCTGCCAAACGTGATGGTGCCTGCCGTGCCGTGATACGCCCTCGTTGGGATCAACGCACGTGATACTGCGGGCAGCGGGACACGACTGATCTGCACGCGAGTGTTGGAGGCGTCTATTCAGGTCCGCCGCGCCGTAAGATCGCGTTTGACGTTCAGCCACGAGAGAATACAACACAGATCTGTTTCACCCAGCTCGGTAAACTTCCCGAGCCGAAATCTACGCACAGATGCTGCTAAAGCGACATTTTTTTGTGCTTATCTTCCGTGCGAGTTTGCTCGAGATATTTTGTTGTCGCCTGATTTGTCAGACTTCGGCTATGAATCATGCACACCTCCGAATTCTTGCGAGTCCGGCGATACGCCACATCCGCCCGCGCGGGGGATAGAAAACTTCAGGAGTCATTTTCTCATGGGCACCGTCTGGCAGTTTCACACATCAGGGCAATTAGTTTTTGGCTGGGGAGCCGTGCGGCAACTGCCGGCGTTGATGTTGCGACGGAAGTTTCAACGCGTGTTTCTGGTGACAGATCGAGTGCTTGCGGGAAACGGGATTCTCGCACAGGTCAGGGCGCCGCTCGTCGAGGCGGGACTGGATGTTGATGTGTTTGACGGCGGCGAACCTGAGCCGTCGGTGGAGTCAGCGTTGAGGACTCTCGCGCGGGCGCGACAGTATCAGCCGGATGTGATCGTCGGATTGGGTGGTGGCAGTAATATGGATCTGGCCAAGGTCACAGCTGCGGCGTTCACGCATGGCGGGTTGCCGAGCGATTACTTTGGTTGGGATCGCATTCCCGGTCCCGTCGTGCCTTTAGTTTGTGTTCCGACGACATCCGGAACAGGCAGCGAAGTGTCGCACGCGGCCGTACTTACGGATACGGCGAATGCGATGAAGGTCAGCACGCTGAGTAATTATCTGCGACCGGGAATCGCCGTGGTGGATCCCGAGTTGACACTAACCTGCCCGGCAAAGGTCACGGCCGACAGTGGGATTGATGCGTTGACGCATGCGATCGAGGCCTGTACTGCTGTGGATTTTCGTGCGTTGGAACTGGCGGAGAATGAGACGGCGGCCTACGAAGGACGCACTCCCCTCGGAGAATGTCTGGCAGAGAAAGCCATTGAACTGATCGGCAGGCATCTGGTCACGGCCGTGCGCGAACCGCGCAATCGTGAGGCTCGTGAAGGTATGAGTCTAGCGGCCACATTAGCAGGCATGGCGTTTTCCAATTGTGCCGTGGCGGTGGTGCATGCTTTGGAATATCCGATGGGTGGCGAATTGCATGTGTCTCACGGTGCGGGGAATGGATTGCTCCTGCCGTTTGTGATGCGGTTCAATCTGCCCGAGCGGCGTGCGACGTTCGCTCGGATTGCGACGCTGCTGGGTGAACACACGTCGGGCTTGGGTGAAGCGGCAGCAGCGGAGCTTGCGATATCAGCCGTCGAAAAACTCAAACGAGAAATCGGCATCCCTGAATGTATTCGCGACATTGGCGGGCGCGAGGATCAATTACCGCGGTTTGCCGCGAAAGCTTTTGCCATTAAACGCTTGATGCTAGTGAATCCTCGCCAGCCGACCGAGGCCGATCTGCTGGGAATTCTGCGTGAGGCGTTTTAATGGGACAGACGCGCAGGACGAATCGCATTCGTACCGGCAAGCTGACACATGCCGCTCGCCGGCCTTCTCGCTCATCGCATGGCGGCGATCTTGGCTGTGATGAACGTCACATGATGTGGGATATGGCGGGTGGTGCGTTCCAGCAGGGTTTCGAGCGTGAGGGGACCGGCTTCGGAATGCACACCCGTTCGCTGGAAGTCCTCAACGTCCGTATTTCTCAAGATGACTGCCATCTGACGCCGCACGACCGAGATCAATTCCAGTTCGTCTTGGACATGGCGTTTCTCGTAGTGTAGTCCAGCGGCAAAAACATCTGGGTCGCCGCCAAACATCGTGGGATTATCTTCCACGAGCACACGTTTCATCCGATCCGTGTAGACGGGTTCAAAATCGGCGATGTGACACACGACTTGCCGAATCGACCATTTGCCTAGGACGGGGATTAAATCCAACTGATCGTTTCGCACGGTCGCGATGGCCGTTTTGAGCAGTTCAGGGCCATTTTCGTATTGTTTTAGCAGTTCGTCCAGAGTCATGTTTTTTTTTCGTTAAGGCAGTTTGGTGTGACACGGTGAGGCTCATCGGCCTCGTCTGTGACCACGCGCTGAACGTGCAATGAATGCAAACGTGCAATGAATGCATCGGAGGTTGCTGCAACATTGTTCAGCAATTGACGCCATGATGCCATCATAGTTCATAGATTCCCGAGACTTCAACGATCAGCTACACTCGTTGTTTATAAGGAGAAAAAGGGAGCGCATGGAAGGTCTGATCAAATTCAGAAATTTGTTGCTGCTGGCAGCAGTCGGCACGGTGATCGTGTGCATCCCAATCGCCAAACGACTGACTTTTGATCAGACGATCGAGTCTTTCTTTCCTCCGGACAATCCGGATATCCAGTTGCTGCTCCAGGCGCGCCAAGATTTTGGGGGTGACGAATTTGTCATCGTGGCTTGGGAGGAACCGGGACTCATCCGGACCAATCCGGAAAACGAAATTCCTGAGCTAAGTGAGGCAGCTGCCAGCCGGATTTCTGGACTGTCTCAGAAACTTAGCGAACTCCCTGGCGTCGATAAAGATCGTACGTGGGATCTAGAGCGGTTTCTCCGGAAGTCACCGTACAACAAGAACACGCGTCAGAAAATGCTAAAACTTTTTGACGGAGTGTTGATTGGTCCCGATGGGCAATCAACCGCGATCGTGCTCCAACTGCTGTCCGTCAAAAAGTCGCCTGTCTCGCGGGCCGAAACGGTCGCGGTGATTCGTGACACGACTGCAGCCACAATTCCCGGTGCGGCCGTGGCTGGCGAAGCCGTGCAGATCCAAGACATGTTTAACCTTGTCGAACGCGACGGTAATATTCTTTACCTCGCGTCACTAGTCGTATTGTCCATCATGCTGCTGGTGATCTTCAAAAATCTGCGTTGGGTGCTGGCGTCGTTGGGGATTGTGATTGCTTCGGTCACCTGTACAAGAGCGGTGTTGGTGATTGCCGGCGTTCAGTTGAGCATGGTTAGTTCTATGCTCAATTCGCTGGTGACCGTCATTTCGATCGGCACCACCACGCATATCATTCTCTATTATCGTGAACTCCGATCTGAACTGGATCAGCACGCGGCAGCGCTGCGGACGTTGCGCGAGTTGTGGCATCCTGTGATGTGGACGGTGATCGCGATCGCCGTCGGTTTTGCGGCCCTGCTTGTATCGGACATCGTGCCAGTGCGGAGCTTCGCTATCATGATGACGCTGGGGACACTGATCGTGCTGCTGGTTACGCTGGCAGTGCTGCCAGCG
>QWQG01000231.1 GCA_003670925.1 Planctomycetota bacterium
CGCTCTTCCGATCTCTGCCGCTGTAATGATGACGTCCCTCGTCCCGTTGTTGACCGCACCCAACGCAATGTCCGTACCGGCGGCCACTTCCGTGATCTCAATCAGACCAGCTGTCGTATTACTCGCTTCCAATTGCGTGATGTTCGTTTCAATCGCATTGCCACTGCCAATCCCGTTGACGGCAATCAGAGTTGCCGTGCCGGCCGTGATATTCAGCGTCGCACCGTTGCCATCTGTGATGAAATTGGTCGAAAACAATTCCACATTTCCAGTTGTGACGATCGAGGCATTCAAGGCGATGGGGCCGCTTTCAACATGGAGGGTTCCGGTATCAATGTCCGTCGGATTGACCTCGAACGTCACCGTATTGTCATCGACGGCATCATCTTCCAGAATCGACACATCGGCATTAAACAGACTGTCCAGTCCACGCACCGAAATCGCTTTAAGTCCCGTTCCATCATTAATTGTCAGCGACACTGTCGGGTTAGCGAACGTCGTGAGTTCAAATGCCCCGGAGATCTGGGAAATACCGTCCCCGCCGATCCCGTTGTCGGACAGCCTCACTGTCAGATCAGCGCCCGCCGGCAGATTGATGATCAGATTCGCCGCTGTACCCGCGAGGGCCAGTGGTTCAATTTCGGAATAAGAGATTTCTCCTAGGCCACTCAGGCCGATTGTTCCACTCTCCTGTCCGGTGTGCGAAAGCGTCAGGGTATTGACCGTCTCTGCCGTATACCCGGACACACTCAGGCTGTCGACATCGCCGCCGCCCAGATCTTCGCCGCCCACAAATGCTATGCCATTCGACGGGATGAAGCTGTCTACCGCGTTCACGCCCGTGAGATCAATGCTGACGTGCTGCGAATTCGCATCGTCACCCTGAATATGCAGTTCGTTTCCCGCCCCAACCGCAAATCCACCGTCATCCAGCACGCTGGCATCGACGGTCAATATTTTGCCTGTGCCATCAAGTTCATAGAGGTCGCCGTTGAGTCCTTCATCGATTCCGACCCAAGTGCCGTTGGTCAGCGTGAGGTTGACAGTAGCAACCGGACTTCCGCTGCCCAGATCCAGACTGGCACCCTGTGCCATCGTGAGAGTTTCGGTACCTGTTAGATTGATACCCGCGGCAGCGATCGCTCCGTTAAGCATGCGGCGGTCCTCCAACTGCACCAGTCGCAAGGTTCGCTTACCCTTACCAGTCTGTGTGCTTTGGCCAGTTAAGAGCTGGCGAATTTTGTCTAAAATATTGAATGGCGGCATGGGCAATTAACTCCGAACCGGGCAATCGACGTGCATTTTCAGACACAGGCAAGGGGAAATTCGACAGAAAATGCCGATTTGCATGACTGAATGCATCGGACATTCATTGGTATCAGGATAAATCTGAACAGATTCTTGGTAAAGAACTACGACTAACCCAAAGGCAACATAGTGAAAAAAGCACAGATGTCACAATCAGGAGGACTGGGCGAAATACGCGAGGATTTTACATCCAGCAAGATTTCGTTTGAGCGGCAGTCGTAGTAATTGTCCGGTTCTCAGTAACTTGGCCTGATCATCCAGCCGAAATCATCAGATAGGGAGATCTATGACAGGGCTCCTGCGCGATGCAATTGTTCACACTTGTTGGGATGGCGGCAATGCTTGCATGGATTTTCAACGGCCAAACCCAGTTACTTGCTGTGCTGTTTACCAGTAGTTGCTGGTTTGTACCTCAGGTTGCTGACTGTCAGACACCGAATGCGTCATACATGACGGCGGATTCCCTTCCCGTGGCAAACATTCCATTACCAAATGCCGGTTCTCGGGGTGCACAGAAACCAACTTCAGCGGGCTATAACGACGCAGAAATCAGCATTGTACAATGGCAGATGCAGCCAAGAACATTTAACGTAGGAACTCAGAAGTCCGTCCAAGCAAGTAGTGTATGCCCCGCGTGGATTTCTGCTCTGACACATTTGGAATCAACCCCGTGGCAATCTCCCGTGCTCGCAGTAAACACAATTCCTGGGAACGATGCTGGTCGGCAGTGTTCTGCGAAAGTAGTTCCGGTAGACGATCAGATCGTGCGTATCCAGTGGAGCAACGAATCCCATCTGAAGCAACCTCAAAGTGAGCGGTTTGGTCACGCCAAGTTTGAAGCGGAGCAGTGTCCGTTTATAGACTGGGAGTTCCGTGAAACAGCCGCTACCGAGGAGTCCGAGATCGGATTGTGCAGTGAATTGGCTGCGCGCGAAACCTCCAGCGGAAAGGCGCAACTTTCGTCACTCGAAAATGATGTTTCCTCGGAGTCAAATTCAGAGATACTCGCAGCACTTCGAAAATTGCTACCAAAGCCTGAACCCGAGGTTGAAGTCACCTATCTGACAGAACTCCAGCAACTCTTGCAAGGCGAGTCCAACTGGTTGTATGCAGACGAAAAACTGCTAGAGCCTCCTCAACAAATTCCGACAACAGCGGCAATAAGCTATCTGGATGATTTGAATGCACTTGTAGGGATTAAGGCGGGCGTGTCATCGAGCCATCCGTACCTCAACACGGTTGCCTCACAGCAGACACAATCGGAAGACTTGCCAAAAAATACACCAGTGCCGGGAAGCAATTTTGGTAAACCTTACACCAGTATTTCTTCCGATCAGAAATGCAACGGTGCAGATGGAGTGGGTGTCTCGTCACTGTTTCAGTCGATGTCGAGCATCCATGTGAACGGGCTCAGCACGGCACCGCCTGTTCAGCCCCGCGATGCGGCAACTGCGGAAGCCGAATTGGCACGGCCTCGCGATGAGGCATGCAAATATATGGATTCCTACAGTCCGGCTTATTACACGACTCCGATGCGATACAGCGCACCGCGACCGATGCGAGATACCTACGTCTTCTTTCATCAACCCTTGTACTTCGAAAATGCGAACCTAGAACGTTGCGGCCAATCCCACGGATGTATGACGACAACTTTTTCATCTGTGCGATTTGCAACAGCCATCATAATCTCCCCAGTACTGATGGCGATTGACCATCCGGCGTCATGCGTCCAATCCTTGCCTGACTGTCCGACTTACTACCGTTTTCCGAAGAACCACAAGGGCCATGCACGTCACTAGCAGGAGTCATTTAAAGCGACGTCACACGCTAAGAAGTGTTTCGAAAGCTCACTGAAACGTAAAAGTGTGGCATACGAAACGCCAAGCACGACCGGCCAGCGAGACAGGGGAACAGCGAATTTTGGCATAACCGCTTGAATAGAGCAGCGGGAGAGTCTCGGCAGGATTCAGATCCAGCGACACTGCCACCCCGAACAGTGTCTCATTAGGACGAGTTGAATTGGGGATTGCCGAAACCATGCGGTTGAGTATGAGTTCTCTGTCGAGCGCCGCCTCTGGTATCGTGTTACGTTGACAAACCTCGCCAGCAACGGATTCTGCAGGCAATGATGTAAACATTAAAGTCACCGCTGCGCCGTCGTTAATCAACTCGATATCTTCCTGTGGCAGCAGGCATAAAACTCGCAGATCTTTCTCGGTTCCGATCCAACATAGGAGAGTCTGCCGCGTTATCCAGACCTCACTGTTTTTTTGATCCAAGGGCTGACCGAACCATCCAATTCCTGCCTGCGCCTCACTTCTGGAACGGGGCGTATTCCGAGCCGGAAAAATGGTGCCTGCCATCGGGCTGACGACGGTCAAATTCTGTTGCTTCTGCGTCAACTTTGACAGTCGTGCTTCTCGAGAGCGAAGTGCCTTCTCAGCCGCCGGCAATCCGCTAGCAGCTTTGCTGTTAACCGATCTTTGGGTTGACAACGCAGTAGCACGGGCTTCCGCTTCCATGAAGTCGCCTTCCGCTTGGGCTACTGCCGCCTCCAATTCATAGTTGCTGAACACGGCGATCACATCACCGGCAAGCACTTCATCGCCTGCCACAACCTGCGGTTCAATGGTCCCGTCTTCGAGGGCGTAAATTGGTGAACTCACACCCGGTGTTAATGTGAATGGCGCCTCAACGGAGTACGGAAACGGGACGAACAAACCGAATATCAGAAGACAACTCAAAACAGAAAGTCCAGCGACAGCCCGTAATCGCTGGTCGGGATTAACCCGCACGACTCCGGCGCGTTCACGAATTCCACGTATGGCAGCCATGATGAGTCCGCCAGCGACACTGACCACCAAGATACTGATTAAAGCTTCTAGGTGCCAACTCTTGAGGGTTCCGTACATGAACCACAAGAGTGTCATAATTACAAACACTCGGTATCCAGCCGATACCGCACCGAAGGTTGCCATAGCGCACTGTAATCCCCTTGACCGTCGCCTGATTGAAGATCCGGGCAGTCCCAGCACGACACCGTCGAACATAGCCATGGCCGCGGCCTTGGACTCACCAGCGAGATTCGGAATTCCTAGCCAGTCTGACACGATATAATAGCCGTCATATTTTAGCAGCGGATTTCCGTTTACCAGCAGCGTGTTCAATGAGGTGACGAGCATCACGTTCAGCGAAAATGTGTGTAGGAATCCATGGCGACTGATGGACCAGAGGATGGCAAACATGGCTGCCAGACATAACTCTGTTCCAATGCCTGCCGCAGAAACCAGCATGCGCTTCTGCCGATCCTGCTGCAGCCACGAATCTGAGACATCACAATAGAGCAATGGCATAAAACCCACGATCAACACACCGAGCTCATGGCATTCGCCTCCGTAGTGCCGACAGGTCAGGCCGTGCCCTAGTTCGTGAAGGAGCTTGACAAATAATACAGACAACAATAGCAGCGGCAGATTGGTTGCCGTAAAAAGACTGCTGAGTCCCGGAAGTTCACTTTCGAGTTGCCCGCGTCTGGCAAGGACCATCACGAGCGCCATCACGCAGACCAGAAGACCGGCTATTAAACATCGAACGTGGAAGATCCATCCGACAAATCTGTCAAGGATATTCAGAATGTGCGTTGGATCAATGCCGCGAAATCGATAAGTAAGTAGCGACATCATCCGTCGCAGCATCGCTTGAGACTTGATTCGCTGCCGCATCTCGTGCAGCCGATCGCTGTGCCCCGGGACGCAGGCTCGCAGCAGGCCGCCATTCACGGCAGATACAAGAAAATGTCTCAAGTTGTCGGACGAAAACTCTGACTCAGGAAACAATTGACGAAGTTGAGCGAGGACACTAAATAAAGACGATCGGCCGTTCAGCAGTTGGAGAAAGGCCATTTCCTCGGCCTCGGCATAAAAATAAGTCAACCGCAATGGATCTTTGATTGTCCAAGTTGCAGGGATAGTCGCATCGGTTGCTTGGATCTGCAGATCTGTCCGCAGTCGCCAAGGAATTCCCGCTTCAGAAGATTTTTCAACTTCCGGCATTACGGAATAATCCACATGTGGGCTGGTTGGCCAGGACGGAACTGCAGATCAGGGTTCTTGACTTCTGCTCGGACCAAAACCTGTTGGCTGACAGGATCAACTTCCGGACTGATAAACGTGACCGTGCCTTCGAGCTTAAGAACGTGGCCCGCATCACCGCAGGTCACAACGACTTTGTGTCCGCGGATTCCCAGTTTCACTGACTTTGAACTGACGTACCCCTCCACCGAAAGGAGATCCATGCGAATGATCCTTAGAACAGATTCCCCCATTTCGGCCCATTCACCCTGATTCCTTAAGTGGTCAACAACGACACCGGAAAATGGAGCTCTTAGCTTTCGGCGTTCCAAACGCTCTTCCGTGATTGCCACTTGTTTTTGCAGACCACTCAGATTTAACGCCGCCGCTTGATATTCACTCTCGGACTTTTGCAGGGCATGCTCCAGACGCTGCACGGCGGCTTCTTGCTGTGCCACAATTGCATCGCGACTTTGACTGCGAAGAGCTTCAACCGACTTATCAAGCTCGGCTTGCTCCAGCTTCAGGAGGTCATGATCACGGACGAGCGTGAGTTTCATCAATTGTTGTTCCGAGACACTGGAACTGAATTCTTTACGCGCTGCAATGGCTCGATCTAGATCACCTTTGGAAACTTCAATAGCCATTGCGGCCTGTCTAATTCCAATATCTGCGGAAGCCATCGCCTTTGATGCTGCAGCATCAAGCCTTGCTTGACCTAATAGATGTTTGGCTTCATCTAAAGTCGCTTTAGCAATCTGAATCACCACGGATTCCTGATGTTGTTGCTGCGCAATCTCGAGGTCGATCTGGGCGAGTTCCAGATTGAGTTTTGCTTCTACGTCGTCAAGTTCCACAAGCAACTGTCCCGGTTCGACGTTGTCGCCAAGTTCTGCATGAATCCGCTTGATCTGTCCTCGTTCCAAAGCCGGCAATTCGGCGGATTCCTTGATGCGGAGAAATACATCGTGCGCTTCCACCGCGTCGTGCGGCAATGGATCATCAGCAGATGTGCATTCTGTTGAGATTATAAACGCCACGAAAAAAAAACCTGCGATTTGCTTAAGGCCGTAAGAATTCACGTGACTGTGTGAGCAAACACGATGAATCGTCGAGTTATTCAGCAGCGTGATCATGTATGATTCTCCAGAATTACTTCCACCAGCCACGCTGGAATGATTCAATGATTCGACGAAACAACACGTACCCAGCCTGCCGCCTGCCGCAATGAATATAACCCACAACTCCCGCACCAGGTCGAGGATTCAGCAGATCAGCCTTCCCCGGAACGGCGGTTGCCGTCACGGACAGGCGGCCAAACTCATCGACCTCCGTCGATGCCGAAAGTCGCGAGAGTGAAGTGCTTAACTCTTTTTCTGGGTCAGTCTCAATCGCAAATGAAATCAGTAACGGAGCCTGCCGAGCTGCCTGCTCCTTGATCACATGACGTACCTCCAATTCTGGGATTCTCAGGTCTAGTTCCCAGCCTCCTGCCGGATTTGCGACTTCAAACAAATACTGACCACGCTGCACAGGCCGCCCCTTCAGGAATTCCTGCAGCCGATCACCGTAGACCTGACCAGACATCGTGGCATTCATCGTGAGTCGGGAAATTCTGCGATTCAAAATGTCCGCTTGCGCTTCAAGGGCTATTAAACGCTGTTTCAGTTCGGCCTGTTCCACGGAAATCATACCCGACTGGGCCAGATTGCGATCTCCGCGCAGTGACTCCAAGGCGGCAAGTCGCGCATGCGTTGAGGCAACTTCGCCGTCAACGGACTCAAGCTGAATCTCTAGATCTTCATTGCGAAGCACACACAGCCGATCTGTTTCAGTAACTGCCGATCCGTCCTCAATGAAAACATCGGACACGACGCCATCCTCAGGCGCAAATACAAAGCGACGCTCAGATGGCACGAGCTTCCCTAGGACTTCGATCCGCAGTTCCAGTTTCAAAACTAGCAGCCCGAACAGTCCAGCTGCGATCAGACCACCTGCTACTACTACTCGGCGGCGGCCGATCATCTGCCGCACTCGTCGAAATGTCGAAATTATTCCTGAGTTTGAGTGTTCACTACAGTTTTGAAATGCCAGAGCTGCGTGGGTGCAAATTTGGTGAAGAGCAGCCTCAGATCTTACTGCAGTTCCATCGGCCGGCCCTTCAAAGACCGCAGCCCATCCCGCATTTTCCCAGCGACCAGAGACTGTGAGCGGTCGCACGAGATGCACGTCGGAAATGGCATTTGTCGTCGATTCTACGGCACCAACAAGTCCCGGAGGAAAACCCTGTTTCGCACCTGCGGTGAACGCCGTCGCGGCTTGACTCGCGGCTTGCACGATCCCACACAATTGCCGACTGGCGTCTGCCCGAGGATCTGGATTATTGACTGCTGTCGCTGTAACCAAGTCCCAACTTGTAGGCGATGTTTTGCGAGCTACAGAAATTCGGTGGCAGTTGAGGAATTCAGCCGGATCACTTGCCAGACACGTCGCCACACGAACGGGATCAAGATCCGAGTGTAGCCGAGCCAAAATCTGAAGCAATTCCCTCGCACGCCTCGCCTCTTCGAGCAGTACGGTCACCATACTGCGACGATGCAGGTCCGCAAGTACATCGACAAACTCAATCAACTGATGGTGATCAAACAAGACATCCGGGATTGCCAGATCAAGCACTATCCGAATACCTGCCGCAATCTCGGAAGACGTAACCCATTTGGACAACGAGTCGTCATTTGAAGTGTCTGAGACATGAGAGACACGATTCACCTGTCCGAGCACCGCCTGTTGTGCGTGATCTTGAACTCCCTCGCCCTGCCCCACTTGCCAGAGCAGTCGTGGCTCTAAATTTGTCCCAATTTCCCATACGTGGACAGACCTTGCTGACAGCACTGCAAACACTTCGTCAAGCAGGCAGGAGAAAAGACTGGACTTACCCCCCCCCCGCAACCGCCTTTGTTCGGCTGCATTGAGCAAGAATGTTGTGTCGAGCTGACTTGTAACAGGGGAACGCTGATGCACCAAATTCTCCGTGCGGGTGGAGGCGACCGTAGTCGCTGTCGGAACGTATCTGCATCGTACATGAAATTCAAAAGTTAAATCTGTCTTTAAAGCTCGACATGCCATATCTACCGAATCGGCACTCTGCATTTCGGACATCAATCGGCAAATCCTGCCGGAGTAAATCACTGAGATGTCGATATCCAGTTTAGCCAACGACTACAACCTTCACAAACGGCAGTGACGCTGACATTCACTGATATTGACATGACCGTTAACCGATCAATGTACAAGCCGCAGTAAGTGCTGCGCATTGCAAACCCTTGACAGTCCAGAACAAACAGATAATCCATGGCTAATGTCGTTGTGGGTTAGATGGATTTACGAACATGTTGCAAACCGCCTGCAGAAATCTCGTGCGTAGTTCTTTTCACTGTTTAATTCCGCGTCTTCGACGGCGTGCAATCACCTTTACCCTTGCGTTGTCTGTGACTACTTTTGGTTGTGTGACTCGGCCGCAAACTTGGCAGAAAACTGTTAGAAATGACACTACAGAAGTCGATCGCGTAACGGATCAAATAGACAACCCGGCCCCGACCATATTTCATGAAGCCAGTAATACGGGATCGCCGGTCACTGCAGAAGTGATTTCCGCCAATGAAGTCTCTTACGTTGATCGAAATCTAGACGAAGTCCTGCGGGATGCCCTGCAGTATTCCACTGTCATGCGGGATGCTGGCGGTGTCATCCTCCGCGCTCCAGACGCAGTCAAAACCACTTTGTCTACTCAGATTCAGCAAACTGATCCACGCTTCGGCAAGGAGTCTGCGTTGAGTGCCTTTGATGCTCAACTCGCAGCGACCGCCAATTTCAACAACAACAACCGGATTTATAACAACAACTTTTACTCCGGCGGCGCGACGTTCTTTAAGCAGGACTTAAATGATTATCAACTTGAACTCTCAAAACGCACGGCCACGGGTTCCCTGTTGGCTGTGCGTGGAGTGAATAACTACGACGCAAATAATGCTCCGGCGAATACATTTTACAGTTCATGGAACTCGTGGGTAGAAGGCGAACTTCGCCAACCATTGCTGCAAGGCGGCGGGATAGAATTTAACCGCATCGCCGGCCCAGGCGCAACACCCGGGGTTTACAATGGCGTCCTCATCGCCAAAGCAAACGCAGACATCAATGAACATGACTTTACGATTGCCCTGACCGATTTTGTAAGCAATGTGGAGAATGCCTACTGGGACCTGTATCTGTCCTACCGCGAACTCGACGCACGCAAAAAAGCAATGGAACATGCGCTCGTCATTTGGAATGAAACAAAGGTCAACAGCGAAGGGATCGGAGTTGATGCGGCGTCAGAGGCGCTAGCTCGGCAACAGTATTATCAACTGAAAGCAGAAGTAGACGATGCGTTATCGGGTCGAATTCTGCCCGGCACGCAAGTACGAAATGGCGCGTCGGGCGGAACTCTTCAGGGGGGTAGCGGTGTACTGGCGGCGGAACGTCGATTGCGACTACTCACCGGACTTCCGGCATCCGATGGTTCGCTAATCCGTCCTGCCGACGAACCTCCGATGGCCAGCGTCTACTTTGACTGGGACAGTAGTATGCACGAAGCCATGACGCTCCGACCTGAAATTCTGAAACAAAATGTGGCTGTCAAAAAACGCGAGTTAGAGCTTTTGGCCGCCAGGAATTTTGTGAATCCGCGATTGGACGCGGTCGGTCGGTATCGTTTCCGCGGTTTTGGCAAAGATTTGATTGCTAATGGGAACCAAGGCGGGACTTCCCCTGCTTCGTCGCTTGGGAACCTCGTAAATGGCGAGACGCAGGAATGGATGATGGGAGTCGAATTGACAGTTCCCATCGGCTATCGCAAAGCACATGCTGCTGTGGATCATGCAGAACTCATGCTCGCCCGCGAACGCATGATTATGAAGGAACAACAGCGAGAAATTGTCAGCAACCTGAGCGGTGCCACCGCCGATGCTGTGCGGGCCTTCCAAGGTCTACAAAACAACCTGAATCAGTATTTGGCTGCCGAAGAATATTTCACGGCACTTGTCAACCAAAAACAGCACGGAATTGAGGTTCCCTCAGATCGATTGTTGGACTCACAGCGCCGACTTGTCAATGCCGAGATTCAATTCTTCCGTTCTCGAGCCGAGTATGCATTGGCGCTGAAAAACGTCAACTATGAGAAAGGTGCTTTGCTAGTCTATAAGGACCTGCGGTTAGCGAGTGACAGCCAGCCAGCCAATACATTTCCTTCCGACGGCACTGAGGCCCCCAACGGTCAGAACGAGGGACGTGTCATCGAGGAATTACCGGTGGCTCCGCCCATTCCAGATGTCCCCTCCCAAGGGGAGAACGCAGCCGAAGATAATTCTGTGGACAACGCTGCGGCCACCAGTGTCTCGGCAATCCCCAAGCACAATCCAGTGCCGTCGGGCAGCTCCGCGAGCTTGACTGAAAATTCCGACGATTTCACGGACGTCCAACGTGAAGCCCGAATTTCGAACGACGATGCCGCGAATGCTGGACAGTCCCGTTTGAACGATTCTCCACGCGGCTAGAAATGAGTCCGGCGAGCGGATCGGCGTGAGCCCTCCGGTACCTCGTTTTTGTACCGGCAAGCTGACGCATGCCGCTCACCAATTGTCGCACTCATGACCGCGCGGTGGATAACGAGGTCGCGCTGATGCCGAGCTTCCCCAGTTACTGTGCTGACTCTCTGATGAAGAAGACGTCCCCAGTCACCTTTTGTCGCTGGCAAGCAGTGACGGGGTTTGCCAGATTCGCTGGGCAAACGAAAAACGGCGGTCTCACTTGAGTCCGCCGCTGTGATGTTTAGATCGCTTTGGAAAATCTGTCTGGAATTCTCCGGCATCACGTTTTTGGCGTGATTATCAGATGCCTCCAAAGTTCCCGACACCTTTTTCAACGGGATTTCCTGCACCCGGACGTGAATCCGGGACAGCCGAATTAATATGGCAATTCGCGGATGTACATGTTCCTGAAAAACAGTTCACTGCCGTGATGCTGGAGTTCGATCTGATCGGCCCGCACAAGGGGTGTCAGGCCCGTCTGGTCCCAGTAGTTTTCCAGAGCAACACGCTCAACAATCAGTTTTTCATTGAGCCAGATAGTGACTTTGTCGCCAACCATGCGAATTAGGAATGTATTCCATTCGCCCGGTTTTTGATCTGCGAGCGATGTCGGCGCATTTCGCCAACGCCGATTATTCCACAGTCCGCCGGAACCGAGATTGCGTCCGTTAGCGTACTGGGTCACCCATTCTTCCGGCAGTGTCGGATTGGGTTGTCCGGCCGGCATTCGTGCGTCCCAAGGATCCCAAATCTGAATCTGCGGTGTGCCGCGCAGATAAATCCCGGAGTCTGCACCGGGAGGAATCTTCCAGTCAATGTAAAATTCAAAATCGCCATAGTCTTTTGCCGTACAAAGGCTGTCGCCCTTGCCGTCGTAGATCAGAATTCCGTCTGCGACAGTCCAGTGTTCTTTCATCGACACATCTGCCTTGGCCTGAGCGTCGGTTAAAGCCTGGCCGCTCAGGGCTCGCCGATCGTTGGCATTGCCATGGGCTAAGCCTTTCCAACCTGTCAGATCTTTTCCGTTGAAAAAGGCCGTAAACCCTGCTGGTGGTGTGTTGTCTGCAGTCGTCGTTGGTTTTGTGGGTGATGGCGCATAATCCGCGAGCTGCAGGTTTTTGAATTCCACTCGATCGTCATGCCCAGCCAGCACGATATGGCCGTGCTTGTTCTTCATTCCGGCGTGAGGATCCCCATCAACCGGTGTGATGTCATCGAGAAACGCATCCACGACAACGGCTCCGTTGACGATCACCATGAGATGATCTTCAATTGCGATGATCGTTTCGGTATTCCATTCGCCGATGGGTTTCAGATAGCCAGTTTTTGCGGGATAGATGCCATAAATTGAACCATGATACTGCCACGGTTTCAGCCAGCTCAGTTTCTGAGTCTTACCGTCTGCCAGCACTGCTTCGCCGTTGTACGCCTTGCCGTCGTGATCCAAAATCTGAATCTCCATGCCGTCGCGTGACGGATGTCCGTCTTTGGGGACGCGAATGCCAATCCCGTTGTTGCCACTTTCCTCGAGTTTAAATTCGAAGCGCAACGCGAAGTCGCTGTATTCCTTTTCCGTGGCCAGAGACATGCCACCCTTGTTGCAGATCAGGATGCCATCCTGCACTGCGTAGCCAGCGATGTCACCCATCCAGCCAGTCAGGTCTTTGCCATTGAACAGATCCGTCCACGCAGTAGTTTCCTGCATCGCGATCGCCTTCGATGCGGCAACGACATGCGGATCGGGCACCACGTCTTGAGCCATGACGATCACAGCATTCGCGGCACACACAAGCAATCCAAATTTGGCAAGCAGTGTTTTCATCGAGCAAGCTTTGGGGCAGGAGGAGCGGGCTGATCGTCAGACGGAAACGCAGACTATGCCTTCCCGAGCAATCAATTGCTACTGTTCTGGCCTGCAATTTCAGCCACCTTGATCGAAACGTATAAGGAAGTGCGGAGGATCGAGATTCAAAGTGTGGCATCGACAACGTTCATGCGGAACGATCTGCAAAAAGCATTTGAGGTCGATGAGTCGCACTCTATTGCGCACGCCGAACAGATTTGTAAACGGCGGCGAGAAACCGTAGCGCTTGGCGGGAGGTGGCGGGCGGTTAAATTGTGCAGCGCCCAAATGTTCAGTTGTTGACTTCGTAATCGCCTAGAAGGCCGTCATCATGGCGGGTTTCCGGGTGAACAATCCGGAGGAGACAAGTGACGCGGGTGTTCACCGACATCGAAATCTTGGTGGAAGTACGCCGTCGCGTTTTGACGGGCAAGTTGAGCAAACGAGCGACTTGTCGTGAATATGAAATCCACTAGCAAACGCTTAAAAAATCCTCAGTCATTCCGAGCCGCCGGGGTATCAGAAAACGAAACCACGATCATCGATCATGGATGCGTTTGAGCCGATCATTGAGGAGATCCTCAAGAGCGATCGGCAGGTTCACCGCAAGCTGCGTCACACGGCTCGGCGGATATTTGAGCGACTGCGTGACGAACACGCTGACGTTGGCGGTGAGACCATCGTCAAAGATGCTGTGCGCGCACGCAAGGCTCACCGCCGTAAGGGACCGCACGGATCTCCCCGGCATGCGTCGAAGATTAATGGCAGGAGTCATCTCACCAGATCCTGAAAAGTGATTTTGAGGAGATAGCGTCAGCGCGGGAATTCTCGGTGAAAATCAACAGCCTCAGCCCCTCGCTGACGCCTCGGGTTACAAAGTGAGTGCCGGCGGACTCATTTCTGGCCGCGTGGAGGATAGACTCTGTGAGTCGAGGCCGAGCAATCTTTACTCAGAGAATCGCTGACTTAGTGCCGTCCTGCTTCGCACCGAATTGCTCCATCAAGAGCAGTGTTTCTTCGCTCACGTGGTGTTCGATTCCTTCGCTGTCGATGGATGCCGTGCGTTCGCTGACTCCCAGCGCGGTCAGGAACCGAAATACGATTCGATGCCGACGTTCAGAAAATTCCGCCAGTGTTTTTCCCTTGTCCGTCAGCGTGATGGGGGCATACGGCTCAGTGTCCGCGAAGCCATCACGCTTCATCCGCGCGATCGCTCGATTCACAGTCACATGACTGACCGCAAACCGCTTGGCAAGGTCCCGGACGCGGCATTCACCGGTTTGCGCGATGAGTTCTGCAATCGCTTCGGCATAGTCCTGAGTCAACTCAGTCGCATGATCGCGGCGAGTTCGTTCGTGACCGCGAATTCGAGTCCTATGTTCCAGCACGCCATGGTCTCACAAAATTGCTGAGGCGTACGCCTCGTTGCCCTCGTTTTTACAATCTCAACAAGCCAGCCCTACTCCAGCGTATGCACGAGCAATCCGCTGCGAAGTTTTGGTTCAAACCAAGTGCTCTTTGGGGGCATGATCTCACCCGCATCTGAGACAGACATGAGTTGTTCCAATGTGGTCGGATACATCGAGATTCCGACCGACCACGTACCTGGAATACACAGTCGTTCCAATTCCGCAGTGCCTCGAATTCCGCCAACAAAGTCAATCCGCGGGTCTGTGCGAACGTCTTCGATGCCGAAAATCGGATGCAATACGAGGCGTTCGAGGATTGCGACGTCCAGAGAATTGATCGGATCATTTATGAACAAATGGTCCGGCGGAATCGTGAGTTTCCACCAGCGGTTATCAATCAGAAAGCAGAAAGAACCCGGAGCATCGGGGACGGGACTCTCGGTAGGTGCCAGTTCACCCAACGCGTCGAGTTTTTCGAGAAGATCGCTGACCGTGTGCCCATTCATCTCTCTCAGCACACGGTTGTAAGCCAAAATCCGCAGCTGATTGGACGGGAACAGGACGGACAGAAACCAGTTGCATTCTTCGTCGCCGGTGCCGCCAGAAGCTCGGCGTCGGAGTTCATTCCCGGCGCGCCAGGCGCTGGCAGCGCGATGATGGCCATCGGCGATATAGAAATGCGGCACAGCCGATAGTGACTCCACGAACGGCTGCGCGTCTGCGATCCGCCACACCGTGTGCTGCACTCCATCGACCGCGACGAAGTCATACAGCGGCGCCGTCTTTGTCACGGCCGCAACCATCACGCTGATGTGTTCGACATCGCGATAAGTCAAAAATACGGGGCCCGCATTGGCATTCAATGCGAGCACATGATGCGTCCGGTCGTCTTC
The DNA here is from genome assembly GCA_003670925.1 of Planctomycetota bacterium. Taxonomy (GTDB): domain Bacteria; phylum Planctomycetota; class Planctomycetia; order Planctomycetales; family Planctomycetaceae; genus SXXK01. The sequence continues at coordinate 15,148 of QWQG01000231.1, forward strand.
CTTGCTTTTACGCGTTTTCTCATGCTTCAGGATGAGATTATGCTCGTAGTCATCAATATGGCAACAGCAGACGATGCCAACCTGAGCATGGCCTTGCATAATCTGGCGGTACGCATACACGCAGTTTGCAGGATCACGTTGCAAGACACCGTCACTCATCAATTTTTGAAAGTTGGCTGCTCCCTTCGCATAGATCTCAGGGTCATACGGATTCTTTTCGCGGGGGAAGTCGATGTCTGGGCGGACTACATGCAGAAAGCTCAGGGGATTACCCGCTGCGAGTTCCGCCGCTTCGTCGCGATTGACAACGTCGTAAGGAACAGACGCCACTTTGACCGCCAGTTCGGGAACCGGCCGCAAAGCCTGAAAGGCCTTGATACGAGGCATGAATAAACTCTTTCACAGGACAGTGTTGATTGCGAGGCCTACTCCAAAATCAAGCATAGACTTGGCATTCCACTACTTCTTTGGGGGGGTCGGTCGGAAAGGCCAAGCTGGGTTGCCGGGAGGATCTGGTCGGTGTGGCGTTTTGCCAAGACCGAAGTCTTCCGGTTTCATGTTTAAGGTCTTGTAATAGTCCGGTTCGTTGATGAAGCAGAAGAACGTAGGATAGAACGCATCGACATATTCCACATCTGCTTTTTCCGGAACTTTGCCACCCGTAAGATGGATGGCCGCATTGACAATTAAACGCCTCAGATCCGCATCCACAAAATCCAACGATGCGCCCGCGGTTGTGCAGAAAGAATGACCAGCTTTGCCGTTAGGCGCGGTGTAGCCATGCAGCCATGCGAGTGGCTGCATGGGCTTGTTGCGCTCGTCATCGAGGAGCGTTTTTGATTCCGGATCCAGCGATTCCGTAATCGCACCCCTCAGCAGAATTGCGTCCGCAGCGGTCAAGTGAGTCACACCATAAACGTCGCTCGGCGCGAAAATGTCGGAGACGCCGTGCAGAATTACGTGTTGCTCAGCACCCGGTTCCACGACACTTCGTGCCCCCTCCACTTTATGATTTCCGTGGTGCGAAACCCATTGCTCACCCAGAATCTTAAGACCGAACTGGTCATACGTCAGTGAGTCGCCGATTTTCTCACCACCCTGGAACGCGTGCGTTGCCGTTCGTAATCCAATGACTGGCTTCCCGGCATTCAAAAACGCAGCGACGTGTTTTGCCTGTTCCGCATCGGGATGACGAAACCGAGTCGCGATGATCATCAGATCAGCAGAATCAAGAGACTCCATGCCACGCAGTCCCTGCTGATTATTTGAGTCGAGATAATCCGCACCGTCGGGGCCGAAGGCGAACAGCACCGTACACTTGAAGCCGTGCTTCTGACTGAGAATCTTACCTAGCATCGGCATGGTTTCTTCCGAGCGATATTCTTCATCGCCTGAAATTAGCACAATGTGCTTGACCACTTTGCCGGGTTTGGGTGGTTCAAAAACCAACGTATCACCAGCCGAAGCAGAATTGATCATCAGGCCGGCAGTCCCCACCACTGCTGCACAAAACCACGAAAGCACGGGAAGTCGCATGAAAGTCGCCTCTCCAAAACAGTTCACGATTCAAGCAAAAACCAAAAATAGAAGTTCTTCGCTCGACAGTTTAACATGGAGACGATCGTTCGCTAGAGATGATGGAAAAGTCTCTCGAGCTGGGCTGTTTGTGAATCCGCAACTGATGCCAGCGGCGCTCTTCGGCGTCGAGTTCCTGCTGCGGAACACAACGCAGAACGTGCGGATGAGACAGCCAACTGGCGTGTTTCGCTCCACTCCTCATAGCCTACTGTGGTGAAAACTGTTGTAGGTATTTGCTCAGATGCAGCTTGCGAGCCGTGTTTTCTGACGTCATGTAACGAATCTTGCCAAAAATTGGACGCTCCGGGCCCCAAGCGCGATCGTAGCGTCCGAGAACCCAGAAAATACCGGAGTAGGAATTCGGGTTGCGTCCATCGAGGGCAAAACGATTGTTGAGTTCCAGCATGGTGTCGAGCGCGGCGCGCGGTGTTTCCGACCATTCCAGTATCTTTTTACCCCACAACATGCGTAAATAATTGTGCATCCGACCCGTGGATGTCAGCTGAAATTGAGCCGCGTTCCAAAGCGCATCGTGCGTTTCCGCATGCCGCATCTGATCGAATGAATATACGATCGGCCGCGGATCAGACTCGTGAATTCGGAGTGTCGTCTGAGCCCACTCCGGCAGTGATTCGTAACGATCAAAATCACGGCGACGTGAACACATATTGAACCCCAGTTCACGCCACGTGACAAGTTCATCCAGAAACGATTCGGCGTTCTCCGACATGCCCCACCAACCAGCACGACTGCCACGCGTCTTCTTCGGATCGGCGAGTTTATTCAGCGACCAGTTTTCTTGCGCTGCCAACGCCTGAAAAATCTCATGCGCAGAAATGTGACCAAAATGCAGGTACGGTGACAAGCCACTCGACGCATCTTCGTCCGGCTGATTTCGGTCTTCAGCATATCGGCTCAGGCGTGATTTTAGAAAGCCGTCCAACTGTTTCCGCGCGGCGTGCGGGCCACCAGTCACGGCCGCCACCTGCACAGCTTGATCTATCGGCAGGCGATCCAAGATTCCCGCTGCAGAGTTGAGGAGCGACACATCGGCGGACGGCCAGCGCTTCAGCAGTTCTACGGGTGGAGCTGTCAACCGCAAGGTTGCCCGATTTGCCAGCGGTTCGGATTCTGGCATCACCGGCAGATAGACGCTGAGATTTTTTTGGAGGTAACGACGAAAGGCGTACGCCGTAGGAAATTCCGTGTCGGCGACATGCATCGGAAACAAACCATTGGAATCGACAGCCTCCATCTTCACGCCTATTCGCCGCGCGACGGCGTTGATCATGCGGGGCAGAAAGAAACACGGGAAGTCGTCGGTCACGAGCATGGTGGCCTGGGATGCTACCCACTCCATCATCCCGCTGCCTTGCCCTGCGGTGGTCTCCACAAACGGCACGTAACAATGGGAATAACGCAACGCATGGTTGCAATTTTCGCTCATCCCCTGCAAGACAAATGCATGCATTCGACGACTTGCCCATGGATAGTCCAGCCGCAGGGCCTCAATAATCAAGAGTGGCTTGCCATGTGTGCGGGCCAGCTCGGCTGCACGCTGTAACGCGAAGTTGGAGGACAGTCGCCGATAAGCCGTCATCCAGTAGACGACGAATTTTCCGTCAGGATGGACCGGCTGACTGTTCAGATCCCGAATACGAACGGCTGGGGTCTGCGTCATAAATTTCCAACTTTCTTCGCCGATGCTGTTGCCGGAAACAACTCCAGCATTCCACGCCCAAGATATACAAAGATACGGTGAAAATCTCTTTCCACAACCAGCCAATTGACCAAACGTCCGCCACGGGGCCTCGTGTGAGAACTCGAAAGTTCAGCCTAGCCGGCGTGATTTGCTCCAACTGCAACGCATCACGCAAGAACCCAAAAATATCACCGCGCGACCGCGGCAGCCACCCAGAGCATGTCAGGACGGAAAAGCGATCCTCAGCATCCCAATTGATTGGTAGCATGAAATCGCTCGTGTTCTGTGAGACCGTTTTCGGGCACCAGTCGGATTGATCGCCTGAATTTCAGCCGCCGGATCGCCCCTGCTGAATGAACGTTATCTAATTAAAGAGAACGTTTTTGTTTTCCCCTCAGTTTCCCCATGTTTTTAGTAATTTACACACAAGTGAGAACTTTTACGATTGTTGACGTTACTATTTAAACTGCATTTCGGTTCTCATAAGGTGACTGTTTGCCTCGCACAGAAACGTTCAATTGTGATCGTTTTAAACCAATCGGAGCGTGTCAGATGCCGAATAAACTCAAGTCTCGGAGCTCGCCAAACGGTGTGCCCCGCACATTTCCAGCACCGAAGAAACTTACTGTAGGTTCGAAAGCTCAAACGCGTGCGAACGCGTTGTTGAATATCGAAATTCGCTTCATTCCGGGGCGCGACTTCGAGAGCTTAGAGGGAGACTCCACTCCCATCGATGCAGCCATCGACTTGCTGGACGCGCTGCGGCGACAGGCGGTTGCCGATCGTGAATCCGTGCCAATCGTGCTAGGCCTGAATCTGGAAGAAGCACACGTGTTCCGAGACTGGAATGCAGACGCTCCCCTCCTGACATTCGAGCAGGAGCAAATGCTTTTTCGAGCCTTGAACCTGTTGCGTTTCCGGGTCAATCGAATCCGCAGTCGCCTCTCCCCCTCGGCTCCCTCGAAGCGTGCGATGGATAAGATCGATCAGATGCTGAATCTGGTTGGCCAGATTCGCAGTCAGCTTGTCAATTCGAACCTGCGACTTGTGTCGAGTATTGCGAGGAAATTTTCGTCTCAAAACTGCGATGTCGATGATTTCAGTAGTGATGGTTGCGTGATTCTGCTCGGGGCGATTGACCGCTTTGATTTTTCGCGAGGCTTCCGTTTCAGTACTTATGCCACGCATTCTGTGCAGCGACATTTCTACCGTGTCTGGAAAGTGCGACAGCGTCGTAAGGAAAGATTTCCGAACGCTGGTCATGAGATCCTATCTGTGGTTCCTAATAAGGATCGGGAGATTCCACTCTGCGACGATCCGCAAGGCGTGGTCGACAATTTGCTGGCCCGGGCCGAGTCCGTACTCGACGCACGGGAGCATCAGATTCTGTTAAGTCGCTTTGGACTGAAATCAGAAAGTAGTCAAGGGCGTACGCTCCGCGAGATTGCTGCCGAGATGGGACTCTCCAAAGAACGTGTGCGTCAACTACAGCTCAAGGCACTCGAAAAATTGCGGGAACTGCTGACACCCGAACTGAAGTTGTCGTTAAGCTGAACGGGACCCAACCAGCTATGCTGAGGGAGTCCGTTTCGTGAGAGTTGCGGCATCAATATTTCGGCGTCGGAATTTTTGTGAATTGGCTTCCGTTGAATTTGAGTTAGGACTTCCGCGACACGTCACTTGACCTCGCGGTGGCGCCAAAACACCAAGGGTGCGCGTGCTCACTACGGCTGAAGCTCGCTGAGTGAGTTGCGTTGCTGCAGCACCACCGTGCCCTTTTCATCGCAGACCTGCAACCTGACGACCGGGCTAGCAACCGTCCAATCGATCAGAATGTTTCCATAGTTTACATCGAAGAATGTGAGACCGGCCCGATAGGGATTGATTTCATTTGCAAATCGGACACCCGCTTTTGTCAAGTTGCCGCTAG
>QWQG01000118.1 GCA_003670925.1 Planctomycetota bacterium
CGGCACCGTGAATAACGCCAATCGGCGTTCGGCGGAGATCGATTGCCCGAACATCCCAGCAAGAAACTCGTCCATGTCACGTCAGTCTCGCCAGAGTTGCCCAGGAGCATCGGGATTTGGCAACGGCTTCGTATCGAGCCGCAGTTGAAGTTCGCCTTTGTGGAACTCGAGCGCGTACTGAAACGAGTGTCCAAATTTGCACCAGAAATCCAGCGTGATCAGCGAACCTCGGGCATGCAAAAACCGGTCCGTGGCGGACACCTGCGTCGATTCGTTACTGACGACAGTTCTGGTCTGTCCCTGTTCGACGACGACTTCGGCCGGATGCACATACGGGCAGGCACAGACCGGACAGCACAATCTGTCGTGTTGCCCGTCGCTGCCGAGGACAAAGCGTGTGGGAATATTCGGACGTTGAATGACGGCAAGCATTTTTGAAACTCCTTAGAAAGGAACATCATCATCGAGTACAGTGGAAGCCACCGTTTCCAATTGTGGATCGTCGGGCATCGCACCCAGGTCATACTTCACGATTCGGTTAAACCGCTCACCGGCGACACTGCGGACAGTCACGGCGTTGGTGAGTCGCAGTGCCCCGGCATTAGCCAGCGTCACGGCCGCTTCGGCGGTGTCCGGAATCGGATCCGGCGATCGTTGCCTCCACCATGCCTCAGCCTTCTGACGCGAGAATCCGTCATGTTCAAAACAGATGAACTCGGACTGCCAGTAATTCAGGCCCAACTGATAATCGACACGCATGGTCTTTGGCGCATCCGGACCGCCGTCCTTTTTACGATGGACCCGGTAGAAGACGTCGAGTACTTCATAGCGGTCTTCGGTTGCCTGTCCCGACAGGATGCCGGCTTCCGTCGCTTTCGCCTCATGCTTCTGTTTTTCCGGCGGCGCAAATGTGTAACCGCAATGCGGACAGGTCGCGTAGCCAGCCAGAATCATGGCCTGACAGATGGGACATTCCTTTATCGGAGCCTGCCCGTCGCCTGTCTGTTTGGCTTCGACCGTGATGGCATCGATCGGACCATGCCGCAGAATATTGCCGCCAAAATCCAGTACGAGGCAGTCTGTCTTGTCTGGAGCCAGACGGAGGCCCCGACCCACCATTTGCGAATAGAGTCCCGCTGACATTGTCGGTCGCAGCAGGACGACGCAATCGACATTGGGTGCATCGAAGCCGGTGGTCAGCACGTTGACATTGCAGAGGAATCGAAGTTCGCCGGATTTGAAGCGTTCCAGTAGTTTGTCGCGTTCGCCAGTCGGTGTTTCTCCAGTCACGAAACCGCATTCGATGCCATGTTGAGCTTTGAGCGTCTCGACCACGTGCTTACCGTGCTGGACACCGGTTGCGAAGATCAGCACCGATTTGCGAACCGCTGCATGCTGGATCGTTTCCCGACAGGCCGCTTCTACCAACTGTGGTTCGTCCATCAGGGATTCGAGCAGCCCAGCCACGAACTCGCCGCCACGCACCTGCACATTGCTGGTGTCGATTTTGTCACGACCGGCTTTGGTGATCAGCGGCGACAGGTAACCCTGCACGATCAATTCCCGGACACCGATCTCGTAACACACATGATTCAGAAAATGATCCGGCGTGCAGATCAAGCCGGACTTCAGGCGAAAGGGCGTCGCCGTGAATCCGACGATTCGCAGGTGAGGACAGACAACCCGGGCATCCGCGAGGAATTGCCTGTACATTCCCTCGCCTTCAACCGCAATCATGTGCGCTTCGTCAACGAGAATCAGATCGACCGGTCCCAGTTCGCAGGCACGCTTGTAGATCGACTGAATCCCGGCCACGATGACCGGCGCTTTGGTTTCCCGTTTCTTCAGTCCGGCCGAGTAAATGCCAAACTTCACCTCGGGACATACGTGACGCAGTTTCTCCGCCGACTGCGCCAACAGTTCTTTGACGTGCGCAAGGATCAAGACGCGTCCTTGCCACTGTTTGACGGCATCCCGACAGATCGTGGCCATCACGGGCGTCTTACCAGAGCCTGTTGGCAACACCACGCACGGATTGTCATCCCGTGTTCGCAGGTGTTCATAAACGGAGGCAACCGCCTCCTCCTGATACGGACGCAGCGTGATCACAGACAGAATCCTCGGTCGAGAGTTTTTCTATTGATTACCGTCGAGATCGCACGTATAATTTCAGTGGTTTGATACGTACAAGGAGCATTTCGTATGAAAAAGTTGACTCTCAGCGCCGAACCGGACGTAATTGCAGAGGCCCATCGTCTTGCAGAACTCCACGGGACAAGTGTGTCGGCGATGTTTTCCAGGATTGTTCGTTTGCTGTCCCATCGCGACCGTGAGCGCCCGCGACTTGGCGCCGGAGCAAAGAAAGCTTCCGGACTGATCCAGTTGCCCGACAGCAAGTCAGAACGTGACGTGCTGGAAGAGGCTCTTGCAGAAAAGTATGAGCTCTGAAAATGAAAGTCTTCTTCGACACGAACATCCTGATTGACGTTCTGGCGAATCGGCAGCCGTTCTATGATGACTCGGCCGCACTTTGGACGCTGTCGGAACGACGGACAATCACTGGACTGGTGTCGGTACTTACCTTCACCAATACGTTCTACATTGTTCGACGTCTCACGGACCTGAAAACAGCAAGGCGTGCGCTCACGCTGATTCGTGATGCGTTTACACCGGTGGCTTGTAATGGCGACATCATCAATCAGGCGATTGCATCGCGATTCGGTGACTTCGAAGATGCAGTTCAGTACATGAGCGCGACTGTGATCGGAGCGGATTGTCTTGTCAGTCGAAATGTCAGTCATTTTCCAGTTTCCGGCGATTGTCCTGTCCTGACGCCTCCCGAGTTTTTGGCAGCGCATTCGTTCGAGTGATAGAATCCAGTGCTTCTTCGATCCGGACTCGAGTTCGGCCATCAGCGACGGGTTCCAGCTTCCGAATCGTGAGCTCCACAATTTGACTGTCGTTGTGGTAGACGCCAGCGGCCTCCAGTGCATCGAGGAGGCTCTTCAGCAGATTGTCGATGTCACGTCGCCGATGGTCCGGTGGAAACACATCGATCTCAATGCTCAACGGCCCGTCGAGTGGATGGAGCCGTCTCAGTGCCAGGAGCGAACACACGCTTTCGCGAAATATTCGCCCCTGGCGACTGATGAGCGTCCTTGCTCCGACCCGCCGCCAGTAATGATTCACCGACGGCGGGTACGGCAGATCGAACTGCAGTGTCATGACCGCTTCCTCGGTGCAACGGTGGCTGCCGCGGCCGTCGCCAGCGGAGGGGCGGAAGATTCCTTCTTCGCATAGCCAGCGATCTCGTTTGTGATGTCGCCCGTGTCCTGACGTTTGCGACATCTCACCGTGATCATGAGCGGCAGATTGTGCAGTTCGACCGAGTCATTGGGGGCCGTGACACCGACGGCTCGGCAGATCGCCGAAAGCTCAGCACGCGCGATCTGCACGGCGGTGGCGTTCGGGTTATCGAGGTTCAGTCGAGCCCACAGAATGCGTCCTTTGTGGACACCCTCCTGAATCTGAAAGGTCAGCTGCAGGTAATTGCCTGTGCCAGCCTTGGTCGGTTTCTGCTCTGATTCGGTGATGATGGCCTGATACCGGCCGGCTGGAATCGGATCAAATTTCGCTGCAGGTTCGACTTGAGTTGCATCAAAACCATTGAGATTTGCCATGGATCAGTTCTCCACATTCGTTGGGGATGGATTGGTAAAGGCCGCCATGAATGCCGGCCACGACAGAGGAATTTGTTCAGGAAGTGCATAGCGGTTTTTGGCCACGCACGACGGTCCACCGATCGTACGGACCACCCGTTCGCCGCCGTCTTTGCCAAGACCGAAGGCCACACTGCGTTTGCGATTGAATCCCGCGTCTTCTGTTTGCACACGGATCTTGCGTGTGGCAAACATCACGGCATCAGCCCATTCGCAGACGAGGCTGCAGGCGTGCTTGTGCAGTCGCGGTGAATAGCGGTCGTAGGCTGTGGCCTCCGGGTCTTCGAACTTTTCGATCTTCGTGTGAGCGATTCCGATCACGATCATTTCGCGTTCGATCCGCAGGCGATTGAGCAGTGACAGAAAATGCCGCCACAGGGAGAGAGCATGCGTGTAGCCTTTGGCATAACCGCCATCGACTTTTTCGATGCTGTTGACGTTGTACTGCTTGCACAGTTCATCCCAGATCAGGCGTTCAAGCCAGTCGAGACTGTCGACCACCACGGTTTGATAATCATGCTGCTCCGTCAGCAGGCAATTCAATGATGCCATGACATCGTCGAACGATGTGGCCAGCGGAAACTTATCGCAGGAGATCTCCGACAAGCCGTCTTCAGTTTGAATGAAGATGGGTGCCGGTGCCTGAGCGCCAAACGTCGATTTGCCGATGCCTTCCGTGCCATAGAGCACCAGACGTGGTGGCAACGGCTGTCGGCCAGAGACAATGGATTTGAGAAGGGTCATACGGGGACTGTCCTTTGTAGAGGTTGATGGGATGTTTTTGGAAGGCGGCGAACCCGAAATGATTCGTCGCCAAATTCACGTTGCAGCAAAGAGGTGAAGACGCGGACCAGATGTGTTCCCACTGAAGTGCCGGTGTCGACTGTGATGTGATGGTGTGATTGACTGAGTTCGTATCGTGCGTCGAGACGCACTTGAGCTCGTCCAAACAATCCTTCGACGGCAAACATCGCCAGGTGCAGCGACATCTTCGCGTCGGTGAGTGGGACATGAGGCTTCAATTCGAACAACACTCGTTCCGCGTTCATCACCTGCTCCACTGCGTTTTCGTGACTGGATACACCTATGCCGCGCGGACGACTCCTGTCCGCTTTTGCTCGTCAATCTTCGAAACCCGCATTTCGGAAGTACTCCCGAGCTTCATCCAGCGCGTTGCGAATCTGACGACGCGACGTTCCCAGTTCACGGGCCACGGCAACAGCAGAACTGGACATCACACGCAGGCAGATGTCTTGCAGTTTGGGAGGCATGCTGTTCAGAGCATGTACAAGAGCTTCTTCCGTTTCTGAGAGAGACTCTTCGAAACAGAAGCCGACCGTGTCGCGGCGACGATCGTCCGATTCCCTTAATGTAGCCGCTGAGAATTGCTCACCTTTCCGCAGCGACTCGTCCAGTGAATGGGCGCGAGTTCCTTCCAACCGCTTTTGGCGTCGGCGTTGACGGAGGAGAATGGCGACAGTGGTGTTAACGACTCGATTGATGAATGTATCGACCGAGGCACGGTTGGCATCGAAGTTCGCGGCTTGGGCGAACAGGGCAGTCCACAGGTCCTGTTCCAAATCTTCCTGTTCATTCCTGCAGAAACCGGAGCGGTGCGCCAGTTGCCACGCTTTGAAGCGAATGATGGTTCGAGCATAACGGGTCAGGACGGCGTCCGGAGCGACAGTGTCGCACATGTCTGAATCTGAGGCCGGAAGCAGACACCTCGAAAAGCCGCCGGAAATGGCGGAAAGCGCTGCGTGATGGCTCATGCACATCAATGACTACACAACGCGACTGACCTTCGGGTGATGGCCTCGGCGGCCTTCAAACGGCAGCCGCTGTGTCGCATTCTGGGTCGTTGTTGCGGGCCGAAAATCGACCGCAACAACGACGCAACCTATTGCCAGTCAACGACATCGGTTGAGTTTGAAGTAAACATTCGCGGAAGGTGTGGGCATTTTGAAACTGCTCTGGCATAGATTTCTGAGATGTCGTAGTTTTTGCGTCCATGAGTGCCATACATCTGGAATGGAATCCGGTTGATCAGCAGTTGGAATCACTACGAACTCTGGTGGAAGAGTTGCGTCGTGATGTCGGGGAGTTGCGTGCTGAGAATGCCGAACTGCGGCGTGAGAATGCCGAGTTGCGTCAGCAGGTGAATGGACTGCGGTGCGACGTTGGTTACTGGAAAAGCAGGCATGCTGACGCGGTCGAGCGGAACACGAAACTGCAGGCCGAACTGGATGAGGCGAAGGCCGAAATTCGACAACTCAAAGCTGAACAATTCGGCAAGAAATCGGAAAAGCAGTCAGCCAGCGATCGTAC
>QWQG01000001.1 GCA_003670925.1 Planctomycetota bacterium
ACAAAGGGCTGGCTCAAGGCCTCCAAACGGGCCTTGGGGCCGGCCGCAGAAATAATCTGGGACGTGCCGCTGGGCTTTGAAAAAAAGGAACTGCTCTCTCCCGGTGAAATTGTCGCCATCGACATGCCGCTGATGGAGTCGGCAACATTCTTTCAAGCCGGTGACCTCATGCGACTGGACATTCAGGGGCGATGGCCTTCGCCCTTCAATCCGCTGACAGGCAATTTTCCAGCGGCGTACCAAAAGAGCGATCCCGAAACCTGTCTGGTGCACATGGGAGGCGAACACCCGGCCCAGTTGATCGTGCCGATGATGCCGGCACGTGGCATTCACGCAGGCCCCACAGCACCAGCGACTGACTCGCTCACGGTAGGCTTGGGGGCTGAACAGCACGAATCACCACCGACCCCACACTTCTCAGGAGCGAGGCAGGCCGTGTGCTTCACGCCCAGATAGAAGAGGATTCCAGACGGCGTGATCTCGGCACCACCAAGAGGGTATTGCGACACCACCGCGTTTTCGTATTCCACCTCCACAGGCAGGTCGTCGGACTGCAATAATGGTCGCGCGACCTCAACGATCTTTGCCAATTTCGTCGTCTCGAGTCGATGTTCGAAGTCGTTGGAGACCCAGACCTGCAGGACGCACGACGTCAGCGACCGCATAGTGCCACCGCAGTCGATGAAGTCTTTGTGCACGCGTCCGACCTCTGTGATGTGGTAGTGCGCTGGAACAAAGGATTGGTCCGGGAGCATCCAGTGCATCTTCACGCCCGGATTTGCATCGAGAACCGCGCGCAACTCTCTCATCTTCATGGCGAATCCTCAGATCATTGCGAAGTGGCTTCCGATTGGACGGCAATGGCGTTCCAACCCAATCCGCTTTTAGTAGGTGTGCTAGACGATCACCTAGTTCAAGCAGATATAGCAATGTCGCTTCTGTCAATCACGGCTTGAGATCGGAACAAACGTACACTTCCTTTAAGCCACTTTTATTGAAAAATCGTATGGTATTGGGATGGGTCGATGGCGGCAAGGACTTTGGCAGGGTCCGTACAGCACGACTTCCATTGCCTCCAAAAGACCTAAAACCGCCGCTTTTGTGCTCGTGGCCGTTCCGCACAAAAATGGCGCGCATATTCTTCGCTCGAAATGGAATTGGATGGTACGTTTAAGCGATGCAATCGGTTGAGACCCCGCAGTGCGAAAAGTCACTTTGGACCCCTGGTGGGAACAATCTATGGCCTTGATCGGGTTCCTCAGGAGAGCATACAGAAAGAGTCGACGTCCTGCAGTGGGGCCGACGCTTGTCATGGAGTCGCTCGAATCGCGACAGATGCTTACGGGCGGCCAGTTGACGGTTGCTGAAATCGAGGCGATTTTGAATCGTGCCTCTGCGGCCACTCCGAGTAACGATGGAATTATTGCCGTCGTGGATCGCAGAGGGGCCATTCTTGGAGTTCGCACCGAGAGCGGCATCAATACCAGCGATATCAACTACCTGGCGTTTGCGATCGACGGCGCCGTGGCAAAAGCCAGAAGCGCCGCATTCTTTTCCAGTGGTCAAGGAATTTTGACTTCGCGAACCGTTGGGTACCTGAGCCAAAGCACGATCACGCAGCGGGAAGCCCAAGGCAATCCAAACTCTCCAATTGCGACGCTCAATGGACCTGGTTGGGTGGCCCCGGTGGGCGTAGGCGGCCAGTTCCCTCCCGGCATCATCAATCAGCCGCTCGTGGATCTCTTTGCGATCGAGCACTCCAACCGCGTCAGTACGTTTGTCAACGGACAGCAAATCACCAACCGCGATTCATACGGCGTGCAGTCGGGGCGATTGCCCGGCCAAATTTCCCGTGGGATCGGCACGCTGCCCGGTGGTCTGCCAATCTATCGAAGCGGAACCGATGAACTGATCGGTGGCATCGGCACATTCTTTCCGGGGCCGGATGGATTTGCGACGTTTGAACAAGGGTTTGTTCCCGTTGCCTCTCAGACGCAAAACGATCGTCGCAACGCACCGAGGGTGCTCGAAGCGGAGTTGATCTCGTTTCTGACCCTGCTCAATGGGTCGGCCCAGCACGTCTCATTTTCCCCGCAGGGGCTGATCAATATCGCGGGAGTCTCGCCCGCGATGTTATTGAATCCGGCGTCGCAGCAGGCGGCCGTCAATAAGATTAACGCAGCGGCCCGTATCAATCTGGGCGGCATCGCACTCCAGAGTTTCGGACCCAAGGCCGGGCCGCTTGGAGTGAAAACGCTCTTTACGCTGACTGCAACGCTTGGACCTGGAACACTCAACGGAACCAATCAGGCTGTGACAATGGCCGCCGTCGTGATTCCAGGCGTGGCTGAAAGAGAAGGCTGGATTGTGGGCCCCACAGCGGGCACGCTCATTACGAAGGCACAGGTCATTCAGTTGGTGTATCAGGGCGTTGCTCAATCGCTCGTCACAAGGGCACAGATCCGCATACCAACAACATACTCAAGGATGATTTTTGCCGTCACCGATACCAACGGCGCTCTCTTGGGCCTCTATCGGATGCCCGATGCGCTCTGCGATGCTTTGGACGTTACTCCAGCGAAAGCCCGCAATTCCTACTACTATGCGTCGAACGATTTACAGCCACAGGATCAGATCGCAGGCATTCCAAAGGGAACGGCGTTCACCACCAGAACATTTCGCTATCTCGCCTCGCCGTTTTATCCATCGGGTAACAGTGGTGCCCCTCCGGGCCCATTCTCGATTTTGAATGAACCGGGTATCGATCCCGCGACTGGTTACAACATCGGTGCCCCGAAACCTGCTGCCTCGTTTCAAACCGTGCTCGGGTTTGACTCATTTAATCCAGGCAGAAATTTCAGTTGTCCGACGACTGGCCCTGGCAGCCAGCCAGCCTCCAATCAGAACGGCACAATCTTTTTTCCTGGCAGTTCAGCGGTGTACAACAGCGCCGGCGTGCTCATCGCTGGCTTTGGTGGAAGCGGTGACGGCGTCGATCAGGACGATGTGGTGACATTCTACGGAGTGGTTGGTTTGGCCGCGCCGATTGCAAAGCGGGCGGATCAATATTTCGTGCGCGATATTCGTTTGCCATACACAAAATTTTCAAGAAATGCTGAAGCTGGTCCGAGCCCCGCTGGACCTGCCGGTGCTGCAGAACTGGCAAGGGTCTTGGCGCCCAATAATGCGCCACATTTTATTCCGCTCTCAGATGTCGCCGCAGTGTACGGAGTCAATCCGGTCGTCACGCTCGGTGCATCCGATCGCGATAACGATCCGCTGACCTACTCAGCGACTCTGTCCGGCTTCAGTGGATCAGCGGCTCCCGCCACGCTTTCGATTTCTGGCAATCAACTCACGGTCGCTCCGAAAAGCGGATTTTCGGGCTCGTTCACTGTCAACGTAACGGCCACAGACGGTCTTGCGACAAGCGATGTCAGATCGTTTCGCGTGACGGTGTCGCCGCTCTCGTCGACGCCTCCTTTCAAGGTCAACCCTTCTTCGATTTTCTCCGGCGCCGTCGAAAGCTTTCTGTGGCTGGGTCGACAGGTGCAGGCTCGTGCCGATAAATGGATTGTTCGTTGCGACACTCCGGTGGTCCCATCCGGCCTTTTCGGATCGCAGTCTGCGTGGCGATCTCAATCGCTCAATGCGGGCGGCAATAGCAGCAGCCATTTCGTGGCGCTCGATACATCAGGAACCAGTCGGCAAGATGTCATGAACTGGGTCTGGAACGCCCAGGGAATCGCAGCGATTGAGCCCGATTTTGTCATTAATGCTTCGGTTACGCCAAACGATCCCAGCTACCCGTTGCTCTGGGGCCTCAATAATACGAGTCAGTTTGGAGGCACGATCAATGCCGACATCGATGCTCCTGAAGCGTGGAACCTGACGACCGGCTCCCGCAGCGTGGTGATCGGCGTGATTGATTCAGGAGTCGACATTACGCATCCCGACTTGGCGGCAAATATCTGGACTAATCCCGGTGAGATTCCAGGCAACGGCATTGACGACGAAGGGAATGGCTACATCGATGACGTGCATGGCTGGGACTTTGTCGACAACGACAATACTCCTCAGGATGGTGCCGGCCACGGCACGCATGTTGCGGGCACGATCGGTGCGGTGGGAAACAACTCCGTGGGTGTAGCCGGTGTGAATTGGCAGGTGTCGTTGATGCCAGTACGCTTTTTAGGTAACGACGGGTCGGGTTCGACCAGCGGCGCAATCGCAGCGATCAACTATGCGACGATGCTGCGCCGCAGTTTTGGAATCAATGTTGTTGCCACGAATAACAGTTGGGGCGGCGGAGGCTATTCGAGTCTCTTAGAAGATGCGATTCGAAAAAGTGGTGACGCTGGAATCACATTTGTCGCTGCTGCTGGAAATGAGGCGAGCGACAACGATGCTGTCGCTCGTTATCCGACCAATTATAATCTCCCCAATGTGATCTCCGTGGCAGCGATTGACGATCGCGATGCGCTGGCATCGTTTTCCAACTACGGTGCCACCACGGTCGATATTGGAGCTCCAGGCGTTTCAATTTATTCCACGCTGCCAAATAATTCGTACGGCACGTACAGCGGCACCTCGATGGCCACGCCGCATGTCGCAGGCGTGATTGGCCTGCTTGCCGCGGCAAAGCCGGGGATCACGGTGGCCGAGGTGCGTGCGGCGATCTTCAATTCAGCTGTGCCGATTGCCAGCCTTGCTGGGAAAACAGTGAGCGGCGGCCGACTCAACGCAAAGGCCGCACTCGAAAGCCTTGGCATGTCTGTGCAGGCAACCACGCCGGCAGTGGGAAGCGTTGTGTCGGTGGCACCGGCGAGCTACACGATCGATTTTTCGCAGAGCTATGCCCCGAGCAGCGTGTCTGCTTCGGATTTCACGGTGAATGCCATTCCTGCCAGTTCATTTGTACTGGTCGATGCCAATACAATTCGGTTTTCATTTACGTCGAGTCCGGTGACGGCACAGGGATCGCAGACGATGGCGATTGCCGCCGGCGCGATTACAAGAAGCAGCGACAGCCAAGGGATCACTGCCTGGTCGGGTTCGTTTTTCTTTGATCCAATCGTGACAGCGGTGACTTCGGTGACGCCAGCGAATGGCTCAACCGTGTCGACTCCACCGACATCGATCACCTTTGTGTTCAACGAACCGCTTTTGACAGCTTCAATCACTGCGTCGCAACTCGACGTGAGCGTCGGGAGCGTGACGGGCGTGACAGTCATCAATCCAACAACCGTCAGCTTTGGCGTCAATCTCAGTGGCGTTGAAGGGACGGTGAAGTATTCGATCCCTAAAGGCACACTTTTTGACTCATTCGGTTCGCCCAATCAGGAGGCGATTACGGGATCTTTTACGGTCGACGATCCGTATCTTGAGCGGTATTCCGCCACCGGTTTGCCGAGAGCAATTCCAGACACCAACACGCTCATATCGCAGTCTTTGGTGGTGAGCGATTCGTTTGTGTATAGCGATATCAATGTTGAAATCGATATTTCACATACGTGGGATGGCGATCTCGAGGCAACGCTTGTTGCGCCCGACGGTACGGCAATTCTACTTTTCTCACGCAACGGATCTGCGAACGATAATTTTACCCGTACGGTGTTTGATTCGGAGGCCTCGACCCTGATTTCAGCTGGGGTTGCACCTTTTACAGGCCGATACCAGCCGTTGCAATCTCTTGTCCCGCTGTATAACAAAAATGCACAAGGCACCTGGCAACTCCAGATTCGCGATTTAGTCTCTGCTGACGTCGGCACGCTCAATACATTTGCCCTCGTATTCGCTCGCACCAACACCGTTCCATCGCTCGCGGCGATTGCAGACGTTTCAGTCGCCTACGGCTTGAGCCTTTCTGCGATCACGCTTGTGGGTACCGATTCCGACAGCGATCCGCTGACATATGCCGCGACGATTCCTGGCACGACGCCGTCAACAGTTCCTGCCACGGTGTCGGTTGTGGGCAATCAACTGACGATTGTTCCAGCGACTGGTTTTGTGGGATCGTTCACCGTGAGCGTAACGGCC
>QWQG01000048.1 GCA_003670925.1 Planctomycetota bacterium
ACTGTTCGCAACGCTTAACCCTGTGGCGAGTAGTCCGTGGGTGTCATGTAGACGGATTCCACTTTCTCCACGAGTTTGCCGTCGCGTTGCGTTTCTTCAGCGACTTTCTTCCATTCCGGATCTGCAATAAAAGCCTTCCACGATGCTGCGGCAGCGTCCTTGTCCTTGTGAGCGATCACGTAGATCAGCGTGTTTGGCTGATCTACAGGTGTCCAGTACATGATGTTTTTCATGCCGTGTTTTTCAAACAGCTGCATTGTGTGATTGCGAAAGCGGGCGTTGAGTGCGTCCAGCTTTCCTTCCGGCGTGGAATACGTTCGAAGTTCATACAGCATCGGTTTTTCCTCGGCGCCAGCTTCTGTTTCGATTTTTTTGTCCTCTTCAGCCCATCCGGACTGAACAGTGTCGATGTGCGAAACTACAAATGTGAGGGTGATCCCGCAAGCGAGTCCGCACCAGAATTGAAATCGGTTCATAGCCTGTTCCTGTCTGTGAATTGTGAATGTGCAACGTCCGAGGCCGTCTAACAGTCTAACAAAATACACTCGACCCGCACGAGTGACTGTAAAATTTACTCTCGTCAATATCCGCGTTGGCCTGATCAACCGCCAGTCCGCCGGTCGCGACATCTGTTTTGATCTTTGCGTTTTCTCGGCGCTATTAAGCAACTCAAGAAGGGTTTAGGGCACACGTCGGACGCGCGCCTGGGTGACCTTTATCACAAGACGATGGGAAAGCAGCTGTGAGTGCATTATGCTGCGCCGTAAATGACTCAGACGTCCATCTCACATGCAGATATCCTAGAAGCCTCGGACCGCGTGAATGCTTTGTTGCTGTCAAAACGCAACGAACACGGCTGGTGGACCGGGCGTTTATCGACGTCGGCATTATCCACAGCGACGGCGGTGATGGCACTGCATCAGGCTGTTGCGGCGACGAAGGATGAAACGCAAGAGCAGCGCTGGCAGAAACTGGTTGACGGCGGGTTAAAGTGGCTGGCCGAACATCAGAACTCCGACGGTGGCTGGGGTGATACGGTCCTGAGCATCAGCAATATTTCGACGACGATGCTGGCTCATGCCGTGTTTCGCGTGAGCGTCGCCGCAGAATGGAGCGTCGTCATTCAATCGTCTGCTGCGTACATTGCAAAAGCTGGCGGTGTCGAGGCGGTCATCAAACGTTACGGTCAGGATCGCACGTTCTCGGTTCCCATCCTGACTCACTGCGCGCTGGCGGGGATTGTAGACTGGAAGAACGTGATTCCTCTGCCGTTCGAGCTTGCTTGCGTGCCCCATCGCTTGTATGCGGCCGTCAGGATGCCGGTCGTGAGCTATGCGCTGCCCGCGTTGATTGCGATCGGGCAAGTGATCTTCAAACATCAGGGTCACTGGAATCCTGTGCTGCGATTTATTCGCCGCAAAGCCATCGCGCCGTCTCTGCGCGTGCTAGAATCTATTCAGCCGCCGCATGGGGGATTCCTCGAAGCAACGCCACTGACAAGCTTTGTCTGTATGAGTTTGCTCGGGTGTAACCTGTTCGATCATCTCGTGACACAGCGTTGTCTGCAGTTTATCGAAGCGTCCGTTCGCGAAGACGGCAGCTGGCCGATTGATACGAATCTGACCACATGGGTGACGACGCTCAGCGTCAATGCTCTCGGCGCCCGGCAGGGCGTCAGCCCTCCGAGCGATCAGAAACAAACGCGGAGTGCTGAAGTCGTTCCGCTCGCCATTCGCGACTGGCTGCTTGGCCAGCAGTATCGCCAGATTCATCCTTACACGCACGTGGCTCCGGGAGGCTGGTCTTGGACCGATTTGCCCGGCGGAGTTCCGGATGCCGATGACACTCCGGGAGCAATGTTGGCCTTGCTGAATCTCCACGGACAGGATGATGTCTTCTCGCCGGACGAAGTTTCATCCCTTCGTGCGGCGGCGATTTGGCTGCTGGACCTGCAAAATCGCGACGGTGGTTGGCCCACATTTTGTCGCGGCTGGGGAACATTGCCGTTTGACCGGAGTTCCTGCGATCTGACCGCGCATGCCCTCAGTGCCCTCGATTTGTGGCTCATGCGGGTTCCGGGGACGGAAAGTGCTTTGAAAATGCGTTCTGAGCGGTCTATGAAGCGTGGCGTACGGTTTCTGCGCAACGTTCAAAGAGCAGATGGGACGTGGTTGCCGCTCTGGTTTGGTCACCAATTCAACGAAGACGACGAAAATCCGCTGTACGGAACGTCGCGAGTCGTCCGTGCTCTCGGTACGATAGGTGAAGAATCCTCGGATTGCTGTCAAAAAGCCGTCCGCTGGATTTTGGACAACCAAAACAATGACGGAGGCTGGTCGGCTCGTCGCGGTTTGGAGAGTTCTGTGGAAGAGACAGGACTGGCCTTGGAAAGTTTGGCATTGTGCAAAAAATGGTCTCATTCCGTTGCTGGAACGGCCCCTCGGGTGCTGAGCACAACGGTACCTGACCATTTTTTGAGCAACGCAATTGACCGTGCGGCTTGGTGGCTGGCGATTCGGGTGAAAGCAGGGACAATTGAGCGGCCCACGCCAATCGGTTTCTATTTCGCCAGACTCTGGTATTTTGAGGATCTTTACCCAATCATATTCGCGGCAGCGGGATTAAACCGTTGGCGTGAGAGTTCAAACGTGTGAATACAATAGAGTGACAGAAAACCCTTGATCACGACCAAGCGGAAAGTGCAGTGATCGAGAGAAGCGCCCGTCTTTAACCACGGGTTAAGCAGACTTCGCAAATACCCGCCGACTACCTCCCGATTCATGCTCCCAGTGGAGATCATACCAGTGACGATTGCACCTATTGAAAAAGACATGCTCGAAGTTAAAGACGAAGCGATGCGTCCTGAGTTTCCTGAGGAGACTCGGATGGATGACGACGACGATCCGACTCCGGTGCGAAAAAAGGGCAAGCGGCGCAGCACGACGCACCTGAAAGCCGTTCCGGAAACGCTGGAACTGCGTGAGAAGGTTAAAGTGGCTGCGGAAGAGTACGCGCGGAACCTTGACCGTTGCCGGGCGTTTACGCGGAATGAACTGGAACACCATGGTCGCGCGCTGCTGGATCAGATGGGACTGCCTGAAAAATTTCTGGGCTTCTCGATGGTGATGGTCGGCAACTTTTTTTGGAAGCAGCAGTTCCTCGCGATTCCTTTCAATCGCCGCATGCTCTTGCTCCCGCATTGTCTAAAACACGCAGCAGGGTGTCCGGCCGAATACACGCAGTTTGGTCTCGACTGCGAGCGCTGCGGCGCGTGTTCGATTGCCGACTATAAAGTCCGAGCCGAACAACTTGGTTACAAGGTGCTTGTGGCGGAAGGCTCACCCGTCGTTCTTAAGATCATTGTCTCCGGATACATTGACGGCATCCTCGGCGTTGCCTGTTTGAATGTACTCGAAAAAGCCATCGACAAAGTCCTAATTGCAGGCGTGCCGTCGTACGCCGTGCCCCTGCATTCCGGCGATTGTCTGAATACAACACTTGACGATATCTGGGTCTGGGATGTGCTCGACAAGTACGAACCCATGCCGGAAAAACCCACGACTAGTTATGTGCCGCTGATGCGTGCCTCCGCGAAAATGTTCGAATCGGACTTCGATCGCCTGCTGCCGCGCGTCCGCACGAAAGACGAAGCCCGCCGTGAGTCGCCGGTCGCGTTTACGGAGAACGTCGCTTACGACTGGCTCAGCAAAGGCGGCAAACGCTTTCGTCCGTTCATTACGCTGGCTGCTTGGCACGCGGCATCTGGCAAGATGTCGTTGAGCATAGGCGACGAGACGCCGGAGATACCAGATGCCGTGGCGCGAGTCGCGATGGCGATCGAAGCGTTTCACAAAGCCTCATTAGTTCACGACGACATTCAGGACGACGATCAGTATCGATATGGTCGTGAAACTTTGCATCGTCAGCACGGAGTTAGTCACGCGATCAACATCGGTGACTATCTGATTGGTTTGGGTTATCGCCTCATCCATGCGGCTCGCGATTTGAGCCCAGAGATTGCGATTGATGTGCTCAACAGTATGTCAACCGCGCACATCCGACTGTGCGACGGTCAGGGCGCGGAGATGGCGTTTCAGAAATCCCCCGACTGGAATCTGACGCCGTTGGATGCATTGCAAATCTATGCCCTGAAAACATCACCTGCGTTTGAAGCGGCGCTGTACGCTGGCTTACGAATGGCCGACCATCCGCTGGCAAAGACGGATTTAGTCGCGCAGTTCTGTCGGCATGTGGGAGTTGCGTTTCAGGTTTTAAACGATCTGAAAGACTGGACGGGCGACACAGATAATAAGTTGGTTGCCGGTCAAGATGCCCTTGCACTGCGCCCCACGGTGCTCTTGGCATTGGCGTTGAAAGATGCAGATGCGCAGCAAAAATCCGAATGCCAAGAAATCTTAGCCGAGACTTCAGACGGCTCATTGAACCAAAAACGGATTGCACGTTTGCGGGAAATTTTCCGCGCATGTGACGTCTTCGAAAAAGCCGAGTTTTTTGTCGAGCGGTCTCGGGAGAAAGCAGAGGTATTGATTGCTGACGTTGAAGACGAACAGATCCGAAATCTGCTGCAGTTCTTTATCGAAACAGTGCTAGCGCGAGAACTGCCCCCCACCCCGCTCGAAGAAATGGGAACGGTCGTTGTACCACTTGGAAGCCGATCACTGTCATCAGTCTTGCCGATGGTTTCAGCCCCAGTAGAATTACGCATTCCCGAATTGAGTGCGAGATAGACGCTGAAGTGCAGTCTCGGCTGACTTAGGTTCGCGATCCCGGGCGAGGTGTAGAGTATTTGTCGATCATTCAGTTTCAGATTCCAGTCTGCGCTTCCTGCGAACAGAAATTTGGACCTTTGTACTTATGCGAACTTTCATTAAAGCCGTGATCATTCTCGCTGTGTTGGGAGGGTTGGGCTACTTTGGGTCGATCAAGGGTCTGGCATGGCTAGCCGAACGCAACAAGCCGCGATTCCGGATGGCCAGCGTTGAACAGGGCGACCTCCGAATTACGGTAAATGCCGCCGGTCAACTGGAACCAACACTGTCGGTGAAAATTGGCAGTTTCGTTTCCGGACCGATCTTGGAACTGCTCGCAGACCACAATGATGAAGTCAAAGCTGATCAGGTGTTAGCAAGAATTGATCCTCGAATTTACATTGCTTCGGTCCAACGTGACGAAGCTGCGTTAGGCGCCCGTGAAGGTGATGTCGCCCGCGTGCAGGCAGAGTTGCAGCGTGCGCGCAATGACGAAAAGCGATCCGCTGCGCTCAAGGCTGAGAACGAAGACTTTATTTCCCAAGCCGAACTGGATCAGTTTCGCTTTGCCCGCATGTCGCTGGAAGCACAGTTGATCATTTCGGATTCCTCGGTCAAGCAAGCCAAGGCCACGCTAGAGAACTCAAAGGCTAATCTTGCTTACACGGAAATCAGGTCTCCTGTTGATGGAACCGTTACCGAACGCAAGATCGAACAGGGGCAAACTCTCGCATCGCAGTTTCAGGCACCGGAATTGTTTGTGATCGCCCCAAGGATGCGCGAAGAAATGCTGATCCGGGCCTTGATTGATGAAGCGGACATTGGCCTAATTCGCGATTCAAAGGATTCGAACCAGCCTGTTTTTTTTTCGGTCGATGCTTATCCGGAAAAAGTTTTCACAGGGGCGAAAGTTCAGCAGATCCGTCTGAGTTTCACGACGACTCAAAACGTGGTCACTTATCCGGTGATCGTCTCAACCCCCAATCCCGATCTGAAATTGTTGCCGGGGATGACAGCCAACCTGACGTTCCAGATCAGTTTGCTAGAAGATATCCTAAAAGTTCCCAACGCGGCTCTGCGATATTTTCCTGAAAAGACGCTGGTACGCGACGAAGACCAGAAACTCCTAGAACTGAATCTGGCTCCTGAACCGTCCGAAGATTCGGCAACTAGCTCTGAAACGCCACCGGTGGATGACAAAGTCACGGCGACAATTGCGTCGAGTAAGCGGGTTGTGTGGATTCAGGAAACACTGGGCGATCGCGCAAGTGCGGCGGACGGAAAAACAACCGCGACCAGCGGTATACCAGCGTCTACATTGACGACTGATCCCACCAAGATTCTGACCGGCAAGCTGCGTGCGATCAACATCGAAATTGGTAACAGCGACTACCAGTTTACGCATGTCGTGACGGGAGATCTGAAGCCCGGTGACGAGTTGATCGTGGGCGTCAAACCTCTGGGGGCTCCATGAGTTTTCTGCTGACGATTTCGGTGGCCGTCCGCGCCCTTCTGCGAAACAAAATGCGGGCGTCTCTCACAGTGCTGGGCATTGTCATCGGGATCTCGGCCGTCACAACAATGGTCTCAGTCGGCACCAGCGCAGGACAGTTGCTACAAGATCAATTGCAGTCGATCGGAACCAACTTCATCGTGGTACAGCCATCTTTTGAAAAGCGACGTGGCGTCCAGACCGGAGGTCTGCCGTCGCTCACAGACGATGACGCACAGGCCATTGGTCGCGAATGCCCGTCAGTGCTGGCGTATTCACCGCTGGTGTTCGGCATGAAACCAGTTGTGCGCGGCAATACGAATATGCAGCCTAAAGAAATGTGGGGTGTCGGTGTCGATTATCTGCGTGTCCGCACATGGGACATTGAAGCCGGCGGGTTCTTCACGGAACGTGACGAACGTGCGGGCAATTGTGTGTGCGTGATCGGGCACACGGTCGTGCGTGAACTGTTTCCTGCTGACAATCCGATCGGCCAGCAACTGCGAATCGGCAATATTCCGTTTATCGTCGTTGGCGTGTTGGGAAAGAAGGGCGCGTCGCTGACTGGAGATGATCAAGACAACGTGATGCTAATGCCGTACTCGACTGTCCTGAAGCGTCTGCAAGGCACATCCTTCGACAATGTCAGCGCGATCCTTGTCGGAGCGCGTGCACCGGAACTGATCGACACCGCCAAGGCTGAAATTCAACAATTGCTGATGGATCGACACGGTATTGCCCTCGGACAAAAACCAGATTTTGAAGTCGTTACGAGTGCTCAACTGTCCGAATTATTTGGTAAAATCACAGGCATCATGACGGCACTGCTGGCGTCGATTGCCGGGATTTCGCTGCTGGTCGGTGGAGTCGGTATCATGAATATTATGCTGGTCTCCGTGACTGAGCGCACGCGGGAAATCGGCATTCGCATGGCCGTCGGCGCACGAGGCCGCGACATCATGGTGCAGTTTTTGATTGAATCTGTGGTGCTCAGCAGCTTCGGCGGTGCGATCGGTCTGGCGGTAGGCATCAGTGCGTCCGTCGGCATCACCACGCTTATCAATTCGATCAGCAGCGGAGCTGACTGGCCAGTCGTCGTTTCAATTCCCGCTGGTATCGTTGCCATGGTCTTTGCCGCGGTCGTTGGCCTCGTGTTCGGACTCTACCCTGCTTGGCGCGCTAGTCGCCTCGACCCCATCGACGCGTTGCGATATGAATAATACCCGCATACCAGCCATAAAACAGGACCTCATCTTTTTCGCTGTTACCTAATTTCTCATGGCCCTGTTGATCACGATCCGCGCGTTAGATTTTGGCGGGATGCCGGTAGGAGATTTCGAGCAATCGTAGCTTCATGGAAGTGGCGTACAGACTGCCTCCCTGTTGTTCCCAGTTATCGGCGGGATTCCAAGTGCCAGCCATTTCGCCGCTCTTCAACGTCATCATCGGCCATCCCACGACGGACGTGTCGCCTGCTTCACTTGGCGCGTATCGCCAACCACCAGTCGTCTTGCTCGAGCCGCACGAGCTCTTTGAATTGCGCGTCACCAGAGACTCGCGGAAGTCTGAGGGCTTGGTAAACCCTGAATCGTTGACGATTTCTGAGCTTTGCGGGGACTTTTATCACAGCGAAGTGGCATTTTACTCCTCGCGAGTTTGAAATAGTGGGGACAATCCTTCCGAAGGCGGCTAGACTGTCTGTAAGCTTGCGAACATCGGCTGACAAACGAAAGCTTGAAGCACGATCCAACTTTTATCGATAATCCTATTTTTTACGGAAACGGAAGGGATATCCCATGCCACCTTTAAAGCACAAGTCGCGAGGCTTCACCCTCATTGAATTGCTTGTAGTGATTGCAATCATCGCCATCTTGATTGCGTTGTTGTTGCCAGCGGTTCAGCAGGCGCGTGAGGCGGCTCGTCGAACTCAGTGTAAGAACAATCTCAAGCAGTTGGCTCTTGCGATTCATAACTATGAATTAACCCATCGAGTTTATCCATTTGGAAAAGGGGCTAGCTATCTTGGGGCACCGGTGTACGCACGCTGGTCGCAGCATGCGATGTTATTGCCCTACATTGAACAGGCAAATTTGTATCAGTCCATTAACTTCAGTGCGCCGCCGGAAACACCCGGAATGGGGGGCGTACTCGCTTTCATGCCGGCGTATGTCAGTCCGACAGGAATCAACAGTGTCTCTAGTCGATCCCCGATCCAAGGTTTCTTTTGTCCATCGGATCTTGGCGCGTCAGATCCATGGCAGGGGCAGAACAACTATGCTGGCAATCAAGGTGGCTGGCTATGTGACAGAAATGACAATCCGGCTCTCGCGACTGACACGGCTCCGGCAGAAACTCAGACGGGCGTCTTCTACTACCTGAGCCGTTGCAGCCCCCGAGATATTACCGATGGCATGAGCAACACGGCATTCTTCAGCGAACGCATTCGAGGGCAGGGACGACCGGATCCCAAATCGGACATTTTTGTGATGCCTTCGCAGACAACGCTGGATGCAACGTACCAGACTTGTAAGGCCTTGAATCCTTTAACGGCAACGCCGTTGTCGAGCAAGTGGGGATATAGTTGGGTGATGGGAGAAAATTGCTGCACGCAGTATAACCACGTCGCTACGCCAAACTCGGTTTCGTGTGCCGGCACAGGTTTTCCAGGATCGATGACAAACATGGCCATGCAGATTTCTGCCAGCAGTCGACATAGTGGCGGAGTTCAAGTCATGATGGGCGACGGTTCAGTTCATTTCTGCGGTGCAAGTGTGGATCTTGGCGTTTGGCGGAGTATCGGTACCCGGAGCAGTGGCGAAGTGGTCCAGCTTCCCTTCTGACGCTGATTTTCCGAAGCAATTTGGGGGGCTGTGTCGGCTGTCACGTGAAGCGCGTCGGAGCGTCATGCCGGAGTGAGAAGGAGCACCGAACGTATGCAGCCGATCCCGAAGAATTCCTGGAACATGGTAGCTTGCAGCAGGCTGCGTGTGCTGTTCGTGATTTTTTTAATGTCTGGCTGCCAAGAAGGCCGAACCAATGCGGATTTTATTCCTTCATCGGGTCAGTCACAGGAAGCCTTGACGGTTGCCCTAGATGCATGGAAAGCAGGAATCCCAAGTGGGCCTGTGCCAGCCACGTCGCCCGTCATCCAGCCAAGTGGGCCTGTGCCAGCCACGTCGCCCGTCATCCATGTGACAGATTCTAGTCGAATTTCGGGGCAAACTTTGGACGATTATCAGATCCTCGGCGAGGTTCCCGGCAACGCAGAGCGGTGTTTTGCGGTGAAGTTGAAGCTGTCCAATCCGACCGCCGAAAAACGCGAACGGTATGTCATCGTTGGGATCGATCCGCTGTGGATCTTTCGGCAGGAAGACTATGATCTGTTGTTGCATTGGGAACATCAGATGCCGCCAGCACGGCCCGAAGATTCAGCAGTCACTTTGCCGGAAAGCAGCGAAGAGAACGGTGATTCGAAGCGTGAGTCAGAGGTTTTCGATTCGGTGACACGATGACGTCGGACCAACATGCGACCTCAGCCGAACATGCTTCATCCTCATGTGAGAATGCTTCGCCCGTGGATGCGTCAAAACTGGGCTTGTTCAGGCAATCACTTTGGTGGCTGAAATTGGTGCAGGTTCGGTTTCGATTCTTCGTCATCGTGCTCACATCTGCGACACTTGTCAGCCAGTGGACGAAAGTGCAAAGTCTTTGGGATCGTTGGATCTGGAATACCACATCGATGGCGGCAGTCTCGAGCGTCTCTGGGGCGCACGAGTTCTTTTGTCCGATGGATCCTGGTGTGCTGTCTGTCTGGCCAGCGATTTGTCCAATCTGCAATATGGATCTCGTACCGCGCCGCAGGATGGAAGCTCAAATACTTCCCGAAGGTGTTGTCGCCAGAATGCAGTTGACGCCCTATCGTATCCAACTTGCCGGAATTCGTACGACGGTCGTGGAATCGAAGGATCTCCAATATCGCATGTCGTTCACCGGGATCTTGAAGAACTTTCCGCCGCAGGAAGATGATAAATCTATCATTGGTTTTGATGCATTCCCTTCCGGAAGTGACATTGAGCTATTTCATGAATCGCGTTCAGCAACGGTATCTCTTCACGGTGTGGCGAATCGGGAGACCAGAGGAACGGTGTGCTCAAACATGACCGTGGTCGGCGATGGCTGGCAACGCATGTCAGTTCGGATCGTGCTGGATGATCCTGTGGCATTCCCGGCAGGAAGTGCCGTCACCGCCACGATTTTAGTCATGGCAGGTGAAGTCCTTGCCAGCGACCAGTCGTCGCCATTGCTGGACAGTGAACACAGAATTGTGTGTGTGCCTGAATCGGCAATTGTAGATCGTGGTTCGGAAAAACTTGTGTACGTGGAATCGATGCCTGGTATGTTTGATGGCGTCGCGGTCAAAGTCGGCCGACGAATGGGCGCGTACTATCCTGTCCTCAGCGGACTCCAGCTAGGCCAGCGCGTGGCCTCGTCCGGTGCCTTTCTAATCGATGCGGAGACACGTCTAAATCCTAGTCTTGCCGCGGGATATTTCGGCGCGAATCCGTCGGTGATAACTGCTACATCTGCGACGTCACCGATAGCGTCTGTGCGTAAAATTGCCAAAAAAGTCGATGTCCCGAACCTATCAGATGAGGATCAAAAGATCGTTGCTCAGCAGAAGATCTGCCCTGTAACGGAGTTGTTGCTGGATTCGATGGGTGGTCCAATTCCCGTGATGCTTGGTGATCGCAAAGTCTTTATCTGTTGTGCAGGCTGTGAGCTTAAACTGCGGAATGAGCCTGAAAAGTACCTCGCAAAAATCCCGAAAGGTGAATAGTCGCGTGACCTTAGCCGGATTCAATACCACGCCGGCAACGCGGCGTTTTGGAACAGCCGGGCTTCTGTTCTTTGCTCAGGGACGTCGCGATGATTGACTGGATCATTCGTGTGTCTGTGAGACATCGAGTTGTCGTCTTGCTGCTCACGGCCATCTGCGCGGTGGCCGGTTTGCATGCCGTCTGGCATACGCCGATGGATGCCGTTCCCGACCTATCGGAAAACCAAGTCATCGTTTTCGCCGCGTGGCAGGGACACGGCCCTTCCGAGATTTACGAACAAGTGACGCAGCCCCTTTCGCAGCAGTTTCAGGGGCTCGAAAATGTGCGGGTTGTTCGCGGATCCAGCGACATGGGTTACTCCATGTTGCATGTCATTTTTGAGGATGATGTGACTTACGCCGTCGCCCGGCAAAGAGTCCAAGAACGGATTGCTTCGGTCGACCTGAGTTTGCCGCAGGGTGTGCGGGCAATTTTAGCGGCGGATGGAATTCCGACCGGACAGATTTACTGGTACACGGTTGAAGGAACAGGTTACAACCTTGCGGAACTGCGGTCGCTGCAGGATGCGTTGATTGCTCCGCAGTTACGATCGCTGGAAGGCGTCGCGGAAGTCGCCAGCGTAGGTGGATTTCAATCCGAACTCGTGATCCAAGCGGAACCAGAACTACTGGCGTGTCATGGGCTGAGCCTGAATGATCTGAAAGCAGAACTCTTGCAGCCAACGGAAACCGCTGGCGGACATGTGTTGCAGAAAGCCGATGCCGAATTCGTCGTGCAGCTTATTCCCCGCGATCGCGCGGCGGCTGGTGAACGGGACTCGGATGCCGCCGCAAGTCGCGATCCCGCTGAAATCGATCGAGCAACGCTGGATGTCTGGGAGCAACGACTTATTCCCGCAGCGGATGGACATGCGGTCCTACTTCGTGATGTAGCCCAAGTTTTATTTGCTCCGGCACCACGCCGAGGAATGTTTGAAAAAGAAGGATCCGAAGCGGTCGCAGGCATCGTTCATCTGCGTTACGGACACAACCCGCTCAACGTGACTCAACGCGTGAAGGAACGGCTGATTCAACTCGCCGAAGGCCTTCCTAGCGGCGTTCGTATTGTGCCCTGCTACGACCGTACGGCACTGATTACTGGCGCCGTCTCTACCGTCACTCGAACGTTGCTAGAGGCCCTGTTGATTGCCGCGGTGTGCGTCCTATTGGTCCTTAGGCATTTTCGAGCATGGCTGGTGATTGCGGTCTCCCTGCCACTCTGTGTCCTCGGCACTTTTCTAGCGATGAGCCTGCTCCGCGCCGCCGGGGTGATCAACATTCAGACAAATATCATGTCGCTCGCGGGGATTGTAATTTCGATTGGTGTGCTCGTCGATTCGTCCATCGTGCTCACCGAAAATGTCATGCATCAGTTGCGACTTCGATTCGGCGATATGCCTGTGCACGGTGATGTCCGAGAAGTGGTCATCGCCGCCTGCCAGACAGTCGGCCGCCCGGTGTTTTATTCAATCGTGGTCATGCTGATCTCATTCACACCAGTCTTTGCCCTCCAAGGAATAGATGGCCACATGTACGGTCCGCTGGCATGGACGAAGTCCCTGGCGCTGCTGACCGCTGCCGTACTCGCCGTGACGCTTGTTCCGGCTCTGTGTACGATTCTCGTTCGTGGCCGCATGCGTGACGAATCCGAGAGTGCGATTGTGCGAAGTGTGGTCAGCGTTTATCGGCCTGTACTCGCGTCGCTGATGGATCGCCCGTCTCCGTTGTTGCTGATGTTGTGTGTCACGTTCATCGTTGCGGCAGCACCGTTGGGCAACGAACTCATATTCCGGACAGTCTTATTCGCGGCACTCGTCCTCGTGTGGCAGTTCCTTCCTTCGCGTACCGGGCAAGTCGGGGGAGTGCTCGGACTGATAGTGGTCGCTTTAATTGCGCGGAGTACGATGACGCCGATTGGAACCGAACTCCGCATGCCGCTCAATGAGGGGATCGTGATGGACATGCCGATCACAGTGCCTCGCGCTTCGATCTCCCGGTCGGCGGATGATCTGAAGGCTCGTAATATGGTTCTGTGCCGCTTTCCTGAGGTGCAAATGGTGACCGGGAAGGCGGGGCGTGCCGAAACGCCGTTCGATCCCGCGCCGCTGGACATGATCGAGACGATGATTGAGTTTCGCGCGCCAGAATTCTGGCCGCGGCGGCGTCTTGGGGAGAATGACGCCACGGAAATCACGCAGGAGTTTCTGCGGAGCCTGTCCGATGCAAATCTCATTGAACCGGTTTCGGCGGAAGTGCAGGCCGAGATCATCGATGCCGCCATGTTGCGTTTTAATGCGATCCAAAGAGAAACAGCATATCAGCACACGGAGGTTTTTCGCCAGCAGTTGCGCGAAGATCTGTGTCGCACCCTGATTGAAGAAGCCGGTCATATCTGGCTGCAGTCCGCTTTGCTTTCCCGACCACTTGAAACGGGTGACATTGCGTTTATTGTCAGTGAACTGCCGCCAGAGTTTCAACGTGACCTCGAGATGACTCTGAGTCTTGAAACCGTCTCCGCTGTTTTGCGGCGAGTTCGGACTTCATTGCAGGATCGTGGCATACTTGCGGAGCAGCTCACGGTTCACGCAGCGCGTGGTGTGCTGGAAACAATTACGGATATGCTGGACACCACATTTGGTGTGGCTGCTTCAACACCGGAGCAGCGGATTCTGAAAAATGTCCGCAGGGAGTTTGGCTTGCGATGGACACAGCACACCGCAGAGTTGAATCGCCAGTTGCATTTACGGACGGTCACAACGTGGCTGCAGTTGGTAAGTGACGAATGTTTTACCAGAATTGCGATTTTGGATGATGACTTGCGGGCCGTGCAGACTCAGATTCGGGTGATTCGCAAGACGCCGCCAAAGCCACATAACGCGACCTCGCATGACAACGGCGAAACGCATCATGGCCTTGCGGCCGTTGGTGAACTGCCGCTTGTTGATCCGCATCCACAGTTTGATGCGCTGCGACGGATGCTGAAGGGCAAGTACGCTCATTCGATCCTGTTGTTGGCACACGACATCGACAGTCTGGGAGGTTTCGGCGGTGAAATGGATCAAGCGCTCCAAATGCCTGGCTGGACGAATGTCTGGACACGGCCGATTCAAAATCGTGTCGATATGCTGGCAACGGGTGTCAACAGTGAAATTGGAGTGCGAGTTTTGGGACGCACGCTGGACGATGTGGTCAAGACATCAGAAGAGATTGCAGCGGTGCTGAGCGACGTTCCCGGTGCGGCCGACATTGTTGCCGATCCGGTGCGCGGCAAGGGATTGATTCAGATCATCCCTGATCCGCAACGTGCGGCAGCCCATGGTGTGGCGTTGAGCGACTTGCAGGCCACGATTGAGCATGCTTTGTCCGGGCGCGTGATCGGGGATTTTTCGGGCGATCGAGGACGTATTCCCGTGCGTCTGCGAATCGCCCCGAGCGCGGTGGAAGAAGATGAAGAGACATTGCGCCGACTTCCGGTACCGTGTTATCGTGTCGGAAAGTTCCCACATGACTTGGATGCTTCGCGGCGAACAGTTTCTCTCGACGCGGTTGCGGAGATATTGGTGACAGAGGGCCCGGCAACGATCAAGAGCGAAAACGGCTGGTTGCGGAATTATGTGCGCCTCAATGTGCGTGATCGCAGTCCGTTCGATGTTGTGGAAGAGGCGCGTCGTGTGGTTGCACGTCGCATTATTACGCCGCCTGGCGTCTTCATCGAATGGACGGGCCAGTTTCGGCATGCGGCGGAAACGCAGCGCATGTTGCTGGTGCTGATCCCGATCGTTTTGTTGTTGATATTTGGGATTCTTTACATCACGTACCGTGACTGGACCGATGCCTCGCTCATGCTTCTCTCCGCTCCCGGAGCCTTGGCGGGTGGTGTGTTATGTCAATGGTTGCTGGGATACAAGTTTTCGATCGCTGTCGGGGTCGGTTATATCGCCTGCTTCGGCATGGCGGCATCGACGGGAATTGTGATGCTGGTGTATCTGAGAGAGGCCGTCGATAACGCAGGTGGTCTGCAGCGGATCACGCTTCCGCAATTGAAGCAGGCGGTATTCACCGGTGCTGTTCATCGTCTGCGCCCCAAATTGCTGACAGAAGCCACAACCATTCTAAGTTTGGCACCGATGTTGTGGAGTGACGGCGTGGGGGCAGAGGTCATTCGCCCCATGGCCGCTCCGGTTCTTGGAGGAATTCTGATTGCGGATGAGGTGATCGATTTGCTTCTGCCCATCTTGTTCTATCATGTGCGTCGAAGACGCTGGATGATGCTTCACCCGGACCCCTGTGCACAGAAGCGGATCATTTAACGTCAATTTGGAGGCGACTGCGTTTTTAGGGCGCAGAGCTCAGTGATCATCAACTGGTAATCTCAGGTTTTATTGAGTCTCGTCATTTTCTTGGAGGACCGCCTTTTATGCAGATTCGTTTTACGCTGATTTTCACGGCGTGTGTGTTTTCGGCTTTCGTGTTTTTTGTAAGCGGCTGCGGCAGCAGCGAAGCGAAATACATACCCTCAGAAGCAAGTGCCAAAGAATCGCTCAATGCCGCGTTAAAGGCATGGCAGGCCGGTCAGGCGCATGGACCCGTCAAGGTAGATGCTGTCCCTGTCCCAATCGATATTTACGACGCGCGTTGGCAGGCAGGAAAGACGCTGGAAATGTACGAGATCTTGCGTACGGAAGAATTAGACAAACACAAAGCGTTCATCGTTAAAACGAAACTGAAGGATGAAGACGAAGTGCAGGAAGATACGTACATCGTGATTGGCAACGATCCGTTGATGGTCTTCCGAAAACAAGACTACGACAAAGCCAGCGGCGTGGGCGGTGGCGACGGTGATTAGCGCACGGTGGACTTCGGGAGCCAGTGGTTGGGCTCCTCTGCTCGAGCGTAACCGCTAGGTCTGGCACCTAGGTCTGGCACCGCAAGATGCATGCCCAGTTGGGGACTGAGCGTGGATCTGGGAGACGAAAATCGAGAACCTGCGGATCAATCGGATTCAGATTCCAGCGTACGATCCTGTCCGCAATCTTAGGCCAGCAAACTCATGCGTATTTGAAGCTTGCCGATTTTACGAGTTCGGGAGTTCATGCGCTTGCTGAGACTTGACGATCCGACTAAAGACGTCGTAGCTTGAATGCCTGCGATCATGCAGATTCCTCTTATGCAGACTTAAAGACAACATGCGGGTATTAGTTACCGGTTCCTCGATGTTCTTTACTGCGCGGTTGATCCAAGGCTTTAACGCCAGCGGGATCGCTGTGACGGCTGCCGACCATCACTGGTGGTCCGTCGGCAAGTCGATTTCAAGGACGAAGTGGTTATGCACACCGTCTCTTGCCCACAATCCAGCTGGCTATCTGGCGGCTCTCATCCGAGAACTCAAGTCGCGCCCCTATGATATGCTGTTGCCAACTTTTGAAGAGTCTTTGCTTCTGGCAGAGTTTCGTGACGAGGTGGAATCGCTGACGTCCCTGCTGCTGCCGCCGTTTGAGATGATGTGGCGGTTGCATCATAAGCCTAGTCTGTACGACTTGTGTTGTGAACTAGAGATCCCAACGCCGCCCACCGTGCCTCGCGTGAATCCAGAAAACCTAGAAAGTCAGTTGAGTGCGTTGCAGTTTCCCGTCGTGCTAAAATTGCCAACCAGCAACAACAGCATTGGTCGCGAATATTGTGATTCCATGCCAGAGTTGGTCGAGCGTTTTCAGTTGCTGGAAGCGCGAGAATCTCAGCGTTTTTCTGCGCCGCCTTTTGTGCAGCAGAAGATTCTCGGCGAAGAGATCTACACGCTGATGCTGTGTCACGAAG
Source organism: Planctomycetota bacterium (assembly GCA_003670925.1). Taxonomy (GTDB): domain Bacteria; phylum Planctomycetota; class Planctomycetia; order Planctomycetales; family Planctomycetaceae; genus SXXK01. The sequence goes on from QWQG01000048.1 coordinate 16,952, forward strand.
GGCAAAAACTCGGTGAAGTGATTTATCGTCCGTTACGTTGCTTCCCAGAGAACGGGGGTACGTCATCTCACCGCGAATCAATCGTCCACTCAAGGGTCACGGAATTGACGGAACGGCTTGCCAGAGCCACACGCTGGAGCGGATTTCTTGGATTGGACTTTATTGTTGATCACAATGATGGGACTCCCTATCTTATCGATGCCAATCCTCGGGCAAATCCGGCAGTTCATCTGGGTTATCTTGGTGGCGTCGACTGGACGGGAATCCTGATGGATGCGGTGCGCGGTCGGCATGTCGTTCCGGTGATCGCCCGCCCAGGTATCCGGAACAGAACTCCGTTACTGGATGCCATGTGGATCATCGATGGCCTGAGTCCACGGAGAAATTGGGCGACGAATCTTTCCCACCGCATTCGTAAAGTCTTTAGGCCAGACTGGACACTGGACTCCGGCCATGACTTTTTGGGGCGGAGCGAATGGCTGTGCCACATGGCTCTCGGCTGGCAGAGTGTTTCGGCCATAAGTTCTTCACTGCTGACGGGTCGGGCATTAGGTCAGTGTTTCCTCCAGAGTGCCAACTACAATCCGTTGACAGTACTGCCCATGCGACAATCTCCGGAGTTGTCGGCGGGTCATATGAGTACTCCTCTTTCCTGAGTCGGCTATCTCGCAGACGTTGGCGGCGGAACATCGGCTGCTGGCTGGCGATGTGCGGCTCCTTGATCTGGCGATTTTCGGTGGCTGAAGTCGCGGACGTAGTTACTTCGGCAATCCTTCGTTCAGCGGTTGCAGGTCGTCCGGCAGAAAGAATCCGTCACGGCGAATGACTTCTCCATCGAATGAGATTTCTCCACCACCATAGTCGCCGCGCTGAATCAAGACAAGATCCCAGTGCACGCGGCTACGATTGCCGTTGTCAGCCTCTTCGTAAGCGTTCCCCGGTGTGAAGTGAAATGAGCCACCGATTTTCTCGTCGAACAGCGTGTCGAGCATCGGATGCAGAATGCGATTGTTGGTGCCGAACGACCATTCCCCGATGTACCGCGCACCTTCGTCGGAATCGAGCACCTGATTGAGGCGTTCCGGAGCATTGCGGCATGTCGCGTTGACAATTTTCCCGTCTTTCAGTTCAAATCGAATGCCGTCAAAGACGGTCCCCTGATAACGCGAAGACGTATTGAACTGAATCGTGCCGTTCACGCTGTCTCTGACCGGGGCTGTGAAGCATTCACCGTCCGGGATATTGCTTTCGCCGGCGCACGGGATCACGGGAATATCTTTGATTGAGAACGTAAGGTCTGTGCCTGGCGCGGTAATTTTTACTTGGTCGGCGGCTTCCATCCGGGCTTTAAGCGGCTTCAGGTCTTCGGCCATCTTCGCATAGTCCGCTGTACAGACGTCAAAGAAAAATTCTTCAAATTGCTCACAACTTTTACTGGCCGCCTGAGCCATCGAAGGGGTTGGGTAACGCAGGACGACCCAGCGTGTTTGAGGCACGCGAATCTGCACATGCACGGGTTGCCACCAGTGTTGCTGATACAAATCCATCCGCGCACCGGGGACATCGGCAAACTCATTGGAATTGGCAGAACCTCGCACGCCGATGTACGCATCCATTTCGGTCATCACAGCTGCTTCAAATTTACCCGCCAGTTTCATACTGTCTTCTGTCGCACCGCGGTACAGGCTTCTGAGCACCGCATTGTGCTTGATGTTGACGGTCGGAATTGCACCGATGCGACACGCTTCATCCACCAAGCGGCAGATCAGATTCGGTTCCGGCAAGTCGAACGCTTCAATCAGAACCTTCTGGCCGGGCTGCAGACGGCAACTGTGGTGAATGAGTACGTTCGCCAATTTGTCGATGCGAGGATCCTGCATGGTTGTTCCAGACTTTCACGAAGATTCAATTCCGAATTCAGCATTCTGCCAGTAGCCGGATGCGTTGAAAAGCGACAAGTGGCGATCGTGCCGCAGCACGTCACGCTTCTCAGTCTGCTCCCGTTTTTTGAACACGGCGTTGTTGATGTCGCGGGGGGGTGTAACGCATTCTCCCGGAAATTTCATCCCATTCGACAAGAACTCTGGCGGCTGTCCTATTGGCACTAAGGCGAGCGGCAGGAAGTTTCATTTCTGCCGCTCGCCTAAGAGCCGGATCTGAAATCCTGTGCTCTGTCACATCCTAAAGTTGGGGTTGAGGTGGATCTGGACCACAAATCTGCCCAAATGCGTCTCGGCGACTTGACATGGGGGGGGGGGGCTGGGTAGCCTGCGAAGGATTGTGAGGATTCTACTGACGCGCGTGTTTTTTTGGGGGAGAAGTTTCGGATGAGCATTTTGAATTGTTTTCGGTTGAGAGCATGGGTTTTGAGCTGCTTGGTTTGCGGGCTTTGGCAGAGCGGGGCTACGGCTGCGCCCATCTATCCTACGGTTACGCAGCTCTACGTTGCGACGGGCACATATGCATCGGTTACTTCTTACACTAATCAAAGTGCCTTCAATGCTGCAGTTCCGGGACAGGACTCGCGAAATTTTACCGGCTTGAATGGTTTTTATCCCAGCCCGTTAGACGTCTCCTTCTCGGGCCATTCGATTTCGGCCAGCGCTACTGGTGGTTTATTTGTAGACGGTTCAGGTGGTTTATTCAGCACAAATAACCCCGTGCCTTTAACCTTTACCTTTACTGGAACACTCCCCACGGCCGTCGGAGGTTTGTTTTTTATGACCGATTCGAGTTTCAATGCTGTAAGTTCAGCGTTATCGGTAACGCTCAACGACGGCACGTTCATTAACCTTCCTGCCCCAAGCGCCCTCAACCTGATTGGTGCGTTCGCAGGCTTCACCAGTAACGTAGGGATCACTTCATTGACGGTTGGCCCACCAGTAACAGTACCAGCATCGGTCCCGGAGCCAAGCTCGTTTGCCCTGATAAGCGTGATTGGACTGTTAGGCTTGGTTTATCGCAAGCGAATGAAGAAATGATGTTGTGCAGTGTTGTGTTTTCGCCCTTGGCAGCGGTCCCTTCTCTCCTGTCGTCAGGGGAGAGCGCCGGGGGGGGAGAGCGCCGGTAGCACGCCGGTGACAAGAGAGAGCGCCGGTGACAGGCACCTTGACGGTAGCACGCCGGTGACAGGCACCTTGACATTCCGCCGGTGACATTCCGCCGGTGACAGGCACCTTGACATTCGTTGTTGATGTCGCGGGGTCGAGAAATGATGTCCTGGCAGTGGTTGCGATGCCGCACGAGACGTTCGACCTTGCTAAACTTATGGGCGAGAACTCGGACATGAATGTCCAAGCTACGGAAATCGCAATTC
>QWQG01000046.1 GCA_003670925.1 Planctomycetota bacterium
GCCCTCTTTCGTCTATTTAAGCTACCACAACAGGTATCCCGCCGTTCAACTCAATCTTTTTTAGGAACTCACACATGAAACATTTTGTCCTTGGATCGCTCGCCATTTTCGCGCTCTTGGGATCTGCCCAAGCGGAGGTGGTGATCGATAACTTTGATATTGCTCAAACTACGCACAATTTTTTCCCGGCTCCCTTAAACCCCAACACTGTAACATTGAACGATGACCTTGCTGGCACCAGAACTGTGTTACTAAATACCCGCCTCCCCGACACGCAGTTCCTAGGATCGACGACCCAAGGCAGTGCAAGTTTTGAGTCATTTGGGAGCGGGTCGACCATCAAAACGACTTATGCGTTCACTTCTCCTCTGAATTTAGTTAACGGTCTTGTTAACCTCAATTTTGATTTGTTTCAAGCGGTCACTGGAGCGTGGACTGCGAACTTTTCGATCAATAATGGCGCTGAATCGACGGGGGCAATGTCGGTTTCCTCTGGTTCGAAATTTAACTTAACGCCAACATCGACGACGACCGTCAACAGCATCGAGATTTTGTTAACGCAGACTGATGTAGGCGGCGGGACGATTTCAAGCACCGGTGCTCGGATTGTTGCAAACCCAGAACCAGCATCGATGGTTCTGCTTGGGTTAACCGGTCTGGGTGCTGTTCTCATTGCTCGTCGACGCAAGAAAACTCAAGAAGTTGCTTGATTCAAGTAAACGAGTGGACAAGGATAAGAGCCGTGACGAGATTTTCGTCACGGCTTTTTTTATGTTTTGGTGTCGAAACATTCTTTGCTCTTAAGTTTTCCGAGCGATCATTTTCTATGCACACCGGCTCTACCCGGCTCTTGACACGGCCTGAGATCGTGATAGCCGTTGCCACATTTCTGTTCCACGTGGTGTTCCTCGTGGGGCTTGGCCGGTGGCTCTGGTCTCGTGAGCATTACCAATTTTTTCCCTTGGTGCTGATTGCATCGGGGGGCTTAGCATGGTTTCGTTTGCGTCATGTTGTCTGGAACCAGTCGCCACGCCTGAGTTTTCGTGTCGCCGGTTGGGGGTTGCTGGCATTTGTTTGCTTCGCGATTGCTGCGATTTTTGCCAGCAATTGGCTGGGCAGTATTGCTGCAATTTTTTCCTGTTGGGCGTTGATCTGGTTCTACGGTGGGGCGAGCATTGCCAATTTGCTGCGTGGTCCGGTCTTCTTTCTGATTTTGGGCATCCCGTTGCCGCTAAATCTGGATTTAAAACTGATCATTTACCTGCAAAAAATGGCATCGCAGCTGGCTAGCCAATTCCTAGATTTATCGCAGGTACGGCATGATATTTCGGGAGTTGCGATCATCACATCGGACCGCAGCTTTATGGTAGAAGAGGCGTGCAGTGGAATTCATTCACTCTTTTCATGCCTCTGCGTTGTGGTGTTGCTGGGCGTCATCTTGGAATATGGTTTGTTGCGGATTCTGGTGAATATTTCTCAGGCCGTGGTGTGGGTTGTCGCGGCCAATACGCTCCGTGTGTTCCTTGTTGTTTATTCGTATTGTGTCTGGGGTGTGGGATTGGACAGCGGATGGCGACACGAGGCGTTGGGGATTTTCACCTATGCCATCGCGTTGGGGATGACGTACAGTACAGATCGCCTGTTCCAGTTCATCGTCCCAGATACAAGTCGTAGATCTGTCATGCGAACGGGTGCTTACGATTCACCCGACAGCCCTCTGTCGCAACTGCTCATCTTTACGACAGACAGAATTGAGCGGCTGAACAAGGTTTTAGATCGTCCACGACTCACAGAACGCATGTCGCTCATGGTGCTTGCGGGTGTTTTGTTGGTATTCTTTGCGCCACTTTCTGCGATTAGTTATGGCCGCATCGTGAGTCACATGGTTTCAACGCCAGCCGTTGAAAATCTGCCAGATCCAGTTTTTGTTGGCAACATGAGTGCGACGCTGGCAAAACCAGGCTCCATGCCAGCAACTTTGCAGAACTGGACGCTGATGGATGTCGAAGCGCTCGACCGATCGCCAGATGATCCGCTCGGGGAGCACTCCACGGTCTTCACATATCAAGGTCATGGACTGGACGTCAGTTTTTCAGTTGATGGATATTATTCCGGCTGGCATGACTTGTCTTACTGCTACACGGCCTTGGACTGGAAGTTGAAAGATCAATCCAATTCTCAGGACGAGCTGACAAAACATTACAACACGCGTTTGATTCTTTATGCAGACGATGGGCAACATTTATTGAGCCATTTTTCTTGCTTTGACAGCCGTCTGATGACTGTACGTCCGGGCCAAGCGACGATCGGAACCATTAAGACCTTCGAAAATCTGTTGGAAAGGGTGGGCTGGCCGCAGCTTCGGACGGATCAAGGTCCACCAATTTCTCCCCCGGTGTTTCAGTTTCAATTGCTGTGCATCAGTCCGACAGAATTGCTAGATCACGAACAGGAGAATCTCAGGCAACTCTTTGAAAGCCTCAGCCAACACGCCTTGGGTTTGCTTGGGAGTGAGTCGAAATGAGCAGATACAAAGATCTATGGCGCGAGTGGAAGGCATACGTCCGTCATTTTCGCATTCCACAAGTTCTGACATTGGATTTTTACTGGAAGATTGTCGTCTTTCCGGTGCACTGGTTCGTTCAAAACTGGCAGTACCAGCGTCTGCGTGATTTATTGCTTGGGCTGCCTGCCTTGGTCGGAATCATCTTGATTCCCGTCTGTTTCGTAAATTTTCAGGCCCAAGAAAACTCGCTCTCCGCGACTTACTTTGGTGAGGCTCGAGGAGCACTTGCTCGGCAAAAGTATGCGCTTGGAGAATTGCTTTTAACGCGTGTCTTGCATCGCGGCAAAGACCTAGTCTTGAACGAAGCGCGCTTTTTAATGGCCGGGCTGATGGAAGAAACCGATCGCAAAGAGCGTGCGACTGAATTATTCCGAATGCTGGCGCCGGACGACAGCTTAGGTAACCCCGCGGCTCATCAACGCATGGCCATTCTCTTGGCCAACACGATCACTCCTCAGAGCGATCCGCTTGAGATTAAGCGATTACGTTGGCATCTGGCATCGGCAAAAAAAGATGAATCGCCGGAATTGTCCATGGCATGGGGGCGTTATGCATTGGCCATGCAAGACCTGAAGGCAGCCCAAACATACTTTCAAAAAGCAGCCGATAACTTTCCGGAATTGTGGCAAATCCTAGGAGCGATTGAAACTCAGACGGGACAAATCAGCACAGCAGTCACCAGTTATACAAAATCGGCTGTGTATTTACAAAAACAACTGGACGATGCCCCAAACGATGACAAGATCCGGATCAACTATGCTGAGATCTTGATCAAGCTGGGGCGGCTGGATGAGGCCCGCGTGGCTTTGGAACAGGGGCGGATTGAAAATCCGGATGGCGCATGGGCTTGGCACTTGGCCTCGCTGACAGTCAATTATCACGATATCCAATCAACACAGAACACGCCGTTGTCAGTCCTCTTGGCGTATCTGGATCGAGCGTTGAAATATGAACCCAATCATGGTCCGGCCTTAAATCGCCTGATGGCCTATGCGACGGCGAGCGTTGATGGAAATATTGAACTGCGGACGGTGCTGGCCCGGGTCATTGCTGAGGGTGAGCAACCTGCGCTCGCGCATTTAGCGATGGGAAATCTGTGCTGGATCGAAGCTGATCAAAAGGGGGCGTTGTTCCATTTTGAAAGTGCAATCGCCATTCGAGATGACTACGTTGTGGTGCTCAATAACTTGGCTTGGATCATTTCCCACCAAGCAGACCAACCCGATTTCGAGCGGGCGTTGGCACTCGTCAATGTGGCGCTCGAAAAACAGCCTAATAATTTCAGCTTTTTGGATACTCGGGGGACAATCTTGTTCCTTCAGAAAAACTGGGCAGCCGCCTTGACGGATCTTGAAAAAGCAATGTCCGGTGTGCGTGACAAAAACGCGGTGCATGAGAAACTAGCCGTCATTTATCATGAACTCGGCATGCAGGAAATTTCTGATCAACATACGATGCTGAGCAAAGAACTGAAAAATAAGACCGCCCCAATGATTCCGCAGGCTCGATGATGAATATTATCGGAATCAATGCCTATCACGGCGATGCATCGGCAGCCTTGGTTGTGAATGGCCAATTGGTTGCGGCTGTTGAGGAGGAACGCTTCAACCGGATCAAGCACTGGGCTGGCTTTCCCTCAGAATCTATTCGTTGGTGCCTCCAGCAGGGTGGCTTGACGGCATCGGACCTTGACCACGTCGCCATTTCATTTGATCCGAAAGCTAATTTCTTAAAACGGATTGGATTTGTGGCCACGCACTGGCCGTCGGCCTCGGCCATTCTCGATCGACTCAAACGACAGAGCAAGACTCTGGCGTTTGAGGATCAGTTTGCGGCGGCTGTCGGCGTCGAACGATCTGCTTTGAAAACGCAGTTCCACCGGATTGAACATCATCAGACGCATGTGGCAGCGGGCTTTTTGATGTCACCTTTTCAAGAGGCGGCCGTCTTGTCTGTCGATGGCATGGGTGACTTTACCAGTACGTTGACCGCGTATGCCAAAGGCAATGCCTGGAACGAGTTCGACCGCGTCTATTTTCCGCATTCGATCGGGTTTCTCTACACCGCGATCACAATGTATCTGGGGTTTCCGTACTACGGTGATGAATACAAGGTCATGGGGTTGGCTCCGTACGGAGAGCCGGAGTTTGCTGACTTTTTTCGCAAAATGATTCGACCAAAAGGGGACACGTTTGAGTTAAATCTGGACTATTTCACGCATCACAAGAAGGGCGTGCGCATGACGTGGAACGATGGTGCTCCCGTCATCGAACCGTTCTTTAGCCAAAAGCTGGTTAATGAGTTGGGGCCCGTGCGCGAGCGAAAATCGCCCATGACGCCGCGGCACGACAACATCGCCAAGTCGCTGCAGGTCGTGACCGAAGAGATCATCATGCACTTGCTCAATCGCCTGCATAAAAAGACGGGTAGTGAAAACCTCTGTATGACGGGCGGGGTGGCGATGAACTCCGTCGCCAACGGCAAGATTACCACTCAAACACCGTTCAAAAATGTCTATATCCCTGCCGGTGCAGCAGACAACGGGACATCGTTTGGAGCGGCATTCTATGTTTGGAATCATCTACTGAAGAAGCCGCGGACTTTTGTGCAGGATCATGCCTATTGGGGTTGTTCGTCAACGAACGACGAGGCGATCGCTGCCGCCAAGGCTGCGGGAGTGCCCTATGAGTTGCTGGACGAAGCGGCTCTGATAGACCGGACCACAGATCTGATGCTGGACGGAAAAGTCGTTGGCTGGTTTCAGGGGGCGATGGAATTTGGGGCGCGAGCCCTTGGGAATCGAACGCTACTGGCTGACCCGCGCCGAACCGACATGCGGGACATCATTAATCTGCGAATCAAATTCCGTGAAAAATTTCGCCCGTTCGCTCCTAGTATATTGGAAGAGCAGGTGGGTGAGTGGTTCGAGATTGACGAAGCCACTCCGTACATGGAAAAAGTGTTCCCCATTCGAAAAGACAAGCACGCCATGATTCCCGCTGTGACGCATGTGGACGGCAGTGGTCGTTTGCAGACAGTGTCGAAGAAAACCAATCCTTTGTATCACCGGTTGATCAGTCGGTTTTTTGAAAAGACTGGCGTGCCGATTGTTCTGAATACGTCTCTGAATGAGAACGAGCCGATCGTGCGGACGCCTGCCGAAGCCATCAGTTGTTTCCTGCGGACTGACATGGATGTGATCGCGATTGGCAGTTTGTTGATCGACCGACATCAAGCCAATTTTCCGGAACAGTTTCGAAAACGCGGTTCAGTCGCTTGTCCATAATTCGGTTGTCCAATTTCATGCCACTTCCTGCCGTGCCCGAAATGCAGCACGCTTCTGAGCGGTCGCCTGGTTTGTCGATGTGTCAGCACGATACCGTGTTTTTCAGGCTCTCCGCCATTGCAGTTCGTCTGAAGGTGTCGACCACAAAGGCAC
>QWQG01000246.1 GCA_003670925.1 Planctomycetota bacterium
AAACTGGGCACGAATGAAACTCGCCCGCTGGCCCCTTTATGGATGAATACCGGCCAACGGTGCGAGATCGGGTCGTGCAGAACGCACTTCGCCATGTGTTGGAGCCGATACTTGAACGGCAGTTCGCGGAACACAGCTACGGCTTTCGTCCCAATCGGGGATGCAAAGACGCACTGCGTCGCATGATCGTCTGATCAAGGCACTGCGCAAGCACGTTGCTGACAATTCGGTGATCGGATTGGTGGAGAAGTTTCTGCAGGCTCAGGTGTTGGACGGCATGGATCACTGGACGCCTGTCGCGGGCGCGCCTCAGGGAGCGATTATCAGCCCCTTGTTGAGCAATCTGAATCTGAACGAGCTGGACCATCAGATGGCGGCCGTCGGCTACGAGATGACTCGCTACGCAGATGACTTTGTGATTCAGTGTCGGACTGCGGAAGAAGCCGCAGCGGCCTTGGAAATGGTGCGAGAGTGGACCACAGAACGTGGTCTTACGTTGCATCCGACCAAGACGAAGATTGTCCATGTGGACATAGACGGCTTCGAGTTCCTTGGTTACCGCTTCCTCAAACACCGCCTGTTTCCCCGGCAGAAAAGTTTGGCGAAGTTCAGGGAAACGCTTCGCAGCAAGACGAAACGGACCAACGGCAACAGTCTGCAGGCGATCATCGTGACCGTGAACCGGACATTACGCGGCTGGTATGAATATTTCAAACACAGCGGGCGTACGACGTTTCCGGCCCTCTTGTGAAAGTCGATCTTGTTCCAAGTAACAATCAACTGGAGAATGACCCCTTCGCGAGAGCACGAATTTCTTGACGCCGCCCCACGTTTCTTATGAGTCTCAGATACGGCAGGGGTTGTGGCTGAATCCCTTGTTTCGCCGGCTTTCCCGGATTCCTACATTTGCCGGCTGGGGGCGTAGATCAAGCATAAGAGGCTCTCTTCACTTCCACAGAACGAAGGCTGCGTCTCTGAGCCGTCGGTCGACGAAAGTCGTGGCAATTTGCGGAATTGTTTGGTGGCCAGTCAGACTTTACGAAACCGAGTTTTTCAGGGTGAATGTGCCTTAGCAGTAGATTTCCAAGCACGTCAATTCCGGACGACAGTTCCAGCGGAGGGGCTCCTTCGCTCCAATGCCTCGTGAGACATGCAGCGTAAGTTTGTGCAGTCGAAATAATCCAGCGGCAAAGCTGACGCCGTAGATACTCGGAGCGTACACGGGACCGATGATCGGCAACACGACTTGGCCACCATGCGTGTGACCAGACAGCATCACGTCGTAGCCATTATTCTGAGCGAATCGAAAATGGTCGGGCGAATGACTCAGTAAAATTTGCAGGTCAACCCCACCGTGATTTACGGAAGGTGGAGCGGCACCAATCCATGGCAATTCCGAACCAGCAAAAAGTACATTCCGGTCAGCCAGCTGAATCCGCTCATGCGTGCCGGCGACACATTTCCAGCCAGACGCGGCCAGTGTTGTTCGAAAATGCTCATAGTCATAACGCCAATCGTGGTTGCCCAGAATAAAGAAGCACGGAGCGGTTTTTGTGAGCGGTCTCAGAATCTCCACCGCCGTTGCCATGAGTTCCGGCTTGTCGATTAGATCACCAGTAAAGACAATGGCATCGGCCTGCATTTCGAGGACTTTTATAACCATGAACCGATAGAAGTCGACACCGGGGCAATCGATAAAATGCAGGTCCGAAAAATGCGCGATCCGCACGGGACGACGCAACGACGCTTGAGGATTGCTGGTTTGAATTTGTTTGACGTTGACCTCCAGCGTTAGAATTTCGTTCCATGGCCAGAAAATCAAGGGATGCCAACGGGAACCACGAATGTTGCGTAGCGTCGCGTCCTGTTGCGCAATGAGCGCGACGTCGAAGATTTCGCGTGTGGCCACTTTTGAAAACTCAAAACGCCGTTTCCACTGCCAACGAAGAATTCCCACGAACCATGGAATCGTCGCGGACATGGTGATCCACAGAATGGTTTGCCAAAATGCTGTCTGCTCGGATAGCAGGCCGCCAGTCAAAAGTCCGCGGCGGCCGAGACCACAGTTCCATAACAGCAACCATGGAAACAGAACAATCAGGAGTTCATGCAGCGTGCGAAAAATCCGCAGGTGAGTCGCGTTGAGTGAAAAAGCATGCGAACGGTTGACGACCATCACCCATAATTCGGTGTGGCCAATGCAGCTCAGTAAAAAAATGAACCACCCTATGAGCTGTTGCATTTACTGTTCGTCCATGAACCTAGTTGTAATTTTAACTCGTCTTAACTTGAGTAAGTTAGCGTCGGACTTTTTCCCATTGTGTTCAGACGTTTTTTTCAGAACTCGCCCCAGATGCCTTGCAGCAATGGGATGAATTTCGCAAACGCCCGCGCTCGGTGACTAAGACGGTGCTTCACGACAGAAGTGAGTTGTCCGAATGTCAGATGGTATTCGGGAATCAGAAAATACGGATCGTAACCGAACCCTCCCTCGCCATTTGCCTCATGCAGGATTCTCCCGCGACAGGTGCCTTCACAGGCGATCCGAATTTCGCCATCGGGATTGGCAAGGGCCACACTACAAAGATACCCTGCTCCACGTTTTTCGTCAGGTATGCTAGCGAGGTCCGCAAGCAGTTTCGCATTGTTTTTTTCGTCGGTGGCGCCTAGACCACTGTAACGCGCAGAATAGATTCCTGGAGCCCCGTTCAGGGCATCAACGATCAAGCCACTGTCTTCACCGATGACCCACTGCTTCAATTGTCGTGCGACCTGTGATGCTTTCTTTGCGGCATTTTCAGCAAATGTCTGACCATCTTCCTCAACGTCTGGCACGTCTGGGAAATTGGTCACTGGAATCACGGAGAACCCAACCGCAGCGAGGATCTCTGTGACTTCTTTTGTCTTCTTCCGGTTACGGCTGGCAAGCACAATCGTGTGGGATGACATAGGACGCTGGCGGGATTGAGGACGAAAAAGATTTTGCGACATGCCGGAGTGTATCATAAGTCCGACAAGCACAAGAAACGCAGGAATGAAGCCGCGGAAAATTTTCCATCGGATGAGTTATCCCCGCGCGGACACTAGGGGCATTTTACCGGATTCGCACGAACTCCGAGATATGCTGGATTCACGAACGGAGTCTGAGGAATTCGGCGACAACAAAACATCGCAAGCAAACCCACGCTGAGGAGCGAATGATCTCTAATTTCCATGTCACTCTCCGCGGCTGAAGGAATGGGTGGTTCTAGTAGTTTGGGAGGAGTTAGTTTCAGGGGAAAACTCTTGTCTACACTTACGCCAGCCACAAATTTGCTGACGGGCCAAAGGAAAGATGCTCATATTTGAGCATCATCGTCCTTGCTGGAATCTCCATTTTGTGATCTGGCATATGCCTTGCTGTAACAGCGATCGTGTGCGACTATTCATCAGGATCGAATAGCCGTCTTCCCGCCTGGATTGCAGTCAACCATTTTCTCGCACTGCATCTTCAAAGTACTGGTTTATCCGTGCCCAACGACTCCACTTCCGGAAATCATTTGCAGCATCGTGTCCTGCGCAAGGGCATGGCCTTCTTCTGTCTTGCGGGCTTGGCCATGTTTTTTAGCGGATGTCATGTAACACCGAAGACGACATACTCGACAGACTTGCCGTCCCAGCACTCCGTGAATTCAAAGCACTTTATCATTCATAGCAATGTGAAGCTGGATTCCGATAACGTGCTAGTGCAGGAACTGCAAGAACTGCGGGAACGACTGTTTGCAACTTTACGCCTTCCGGAACAACGCGATCCCGTCAATGTTTATCTGTTCAGCGATGAGGCTTCATATCGTTACTACATGAATACCACATGGCAGAATCTTCCTCCGCGGCGCGCCTACTTTGTGGGAACCACGCGGGAGTTGGCCGTCTACTCCTTTTTGAGTTCAAAGGTGCAGGAAGATCTGCGTCATGAGTTTACCCATGGATTGCTACATGGCAGTCTGAAGACGGTCCCACTTTGGCTGGATGAAGGCCTTGCCGAATACTTCGAAGTCGATCCTCATATCCCCGACGCTGTCCACGCTGAGCATGTCTTGGAATGGGAAACAGCAAAGCAGGACAACTGGAGCCCGAATCTGTTTCGGCTTGAAATGCTGACAGATTTTCGTGACATGACTCAGCGGGATTACGCAGAAGCATGGGGCTGGGTGCATTTCATGCTGCAAACTTCGGATCAAACGGCGGAGGTGCTGCTCAAGTATCTTGCAGGTCTTGAAACTACAAAAACGCCGCCGCGACTCCTCAGATCGCTCGAAACCGCCTCGCCAAATTATTTCAACGATGTGCAGTCACATGTTGTTAAGATGAGTAGTCTTCAACCCTAAGGCGCATCCCTCGTCCACTATTTTGAGCATAACCTTTGAACCAAAAAGGAGCTCGATCAAAAATGACAGCGCAACCAACGCCCCTCAACGCCTCAGGCCAAAGCCAAATTTGATTATGTTGGCGGGCTAGAATTCGTAGGGGAGGCGAAAAGACTCGACGCTGATTTCCACGGGGCTCGGAGCCGCCATTTCAAAGAACGTCATCCTCTTGCTTGTGCCTATCACATCCGGCTCACTACGTCGCCGGAATGCCGGCTTGACCGGAGGGATTTGGACGATCCCATCCGATCTAGCAATGGTCTGTCTTATTCATCCCGGCGTTCGTCAGGATTGATACCATATTCTCGCCAGATGGCTTTTTCCCATTCCAACGCCGTTGGACCGGCGATGTCACTCTGGATCACGGTAGCTACGGCACCGCGTGAGAATCCAAACTGCTTGCCTTCCGTTAGGAATTGCTGCCGCAGGATGTCTTCGCCATTTTGATCTGCCGGCGTGCGATCAAGAACTTGGACAACGTAGTAGCTACTGAAATCCTCGTTTGGGACGACAGCTACGTCGTTATTGCCAAGTTCCTCAAACACCTCCTGCATAAATTTTGGTCCGGCGTAACGAATGGTTCCAGCAATCTCATCGGCAAATCGAATGCTCGACAATCTCGCAGTTGGCTGTTGCATGAAATTCATTTGCGGCGTCATGGATTGTTCCATCCACGAAAACGGGAGTGTCTGACGCATTGCCAACGCAGGTGAACCTTCCGTTCCCAGCACCGTCAAGGCTTCGAGAGTTTCGGACATCGTCTTCTTTTCACCTTCAGGCTTTTCGAGCCCCGTTTTAATGGCTTGTACAAGTTCTTCCCCACGATTTTTTGCAATTTCGCGTGCCTGTTTGCGTTTGAAAGCTAGGACCACTTGGTCGCGAATTCCCGGATCGTCAAGTGTCGGTATAAACGTGGGCGCGTATTCGGTGATGACCCATGCGTACTGCGTCTCACCGCCGTCGGGGTCAACTGAATTTTTTACCCCACGTTCGCCTACAAAGAGCGTCGTATCATTCGTGACGTCCTCCGGGAACTTAGAAAATACGTGCTGCGCGACCGTAGCGCCCGCAGGAACTGTCGCAACTCCGATTGGATACGACTCTCCTTCAACCAGTTCGGCGTAACTCAATAGCGGTGTTTCAACAAGCTCAAACTTGTGTTCCGGAGCCAGAGCCTTGAATGCGTCAAGTGTATTGGAGGATGCCTCCCGCATTTTTTCGTACAAGTCGTCCTTTGAAATATCCCGTTGTTTTTCGAAAAGCGAAAAACGGTAGCCACGCCGCTTTTCTTCGAGTTTCTTCACTGCGATCATAACGGCATTCATTCGGTCGTCTAGAGCCGTACGAACCTTTCCATCCAGCATCTGTTCGCGAATCTCTGCTTTCAATTCATCGTCCAGGGGCTTGTATTCGACCTGAGGAATGACAAATTCTGGAGAATCTGACTTACCTGATGCTGTTGCCGTAGATTCATCTACGATCGCGGGTCCGTCAGCGGGATTTTCATCAGATGGTTGAGCAACTGACTTTTCGTCGAGAGCTGCTGCTGCAGCCGCCTCAGGCTGGGCCTCACCCTGCTCGTCAGAGACCGGAAAACATTCTTCAGGTTTTGGTTCTTCAGGTTTTGGCTCTTCAGGTTTTGGTTCTTCAGGTTTTGGTTCTTCAGGTTTTGGTTCTTCAGGTTTTGGTTCTTCAGGTTTTGGTTCTTCAGGTTTTGGTTCTTCAGTTGGAGTTTCTGCCGGAGTCGCAACACCGGAAGTTTCAGGGACTACAGCAGGTGTAATAACTGGAGGGGCAGGCGCTGGTTCCGCTGGCTTGCGATAGAGCTTATCTTGATTGTCCTTGTAGAACGCTTCAATTTCAGCATCGGTCGGCGGTGTCAGGCTGGCTTCGACGTTCTTGTAGCCAAGCTCTAGGTATGCGAGCTTAGCCTTGCTGAATTGACGGAAACCAGGCGAGCCAGGTTCCAATTCATTCGGGAACCGCAATCGCCCTTCTTGGAAAAGCTCGGCAATTTCTGCATCCGATGGTTCGGGTACCTGGGATAAGAATGCATCGACATCCAGTCGTACGGTATTCAATCGCTCACGAACTTTTGTCCGCTTAAATGTGGCAAAGTAAACGTCTGGTCCCTGCGGTAGACTGGATGGTTGGGGGCGCAGAATTTGGTAAGCCATGAGGGCTTTGATCTCACTCCGGAAGCAGTCCAGTAACCGCTTTTCAGAGATGACATTCGGTCCAAAATTAAGGTCTTGGCGAATTTCGGCGAACATCTCGCGCGAAAGTTTTTCCTGCGTCTGTTTATTGATCCAGTCCGACACCATTTTGTCGGTCACTATAATCCCGAGATCATTCGCTTCGGCCCGCATCATTTCAGCGAACGTCAGATCATCCGTGCCGGCTTCGTGTCCGAACCCGAATTGTGGCGCGTACATTGCGGTACCGGGCGCGATGGCTTTCTCGAAGGCAAACTGCATGAACGTGTTCGGGATATTTCGCTGTAACTGAAGGTCCATTATCCGTTGTTCGTCAAACGCCCCCAGTGCTGAATCCTCAAAAAATCCGGTCGATGGTGTCAAGATTTTGGGAAATACGAAACCACAAACGGCACCAAGGACGCCACCGGCAATACCAAATTTAATCCATTGCCCCCGGCTGATGCCGAAGAATGAGAAAACCAAGGCACCGACCAAGAGGCCCAGCAACACGAAATGTGTGCCGCGATCGCTAAACACAGTGTCGAGTGTAAAGGCGAGCATGGACAGAATCACAACCGCCACCATGGTGACTTGCTGATTGCGGCGAAAGAAAGTGAATGCGGAACTCATGGAGGAAAACTCGTTACCGGCTGGTTGTTTTTGGACCCGCTTCGCAAGTCGTTTACTTGCCTGAAGTCGGAAGAATATTGATCCCTAATGTACGTAAACACGGTGGCAGGCGTGGATTCTAGCCGTCACCGTTCGTCAGACAAGGTCAACTGTGATTTGCCTTTGAGGCGGATTTCATGTGCCTTGCCTTTTGCTCACGGTAAGAGTATTGTCGGAATTCGGAATATTTCAGTGGTCAGATCCTGTCTTGTGCCCAAGTCATTCCACCTTTCGTGTTCTTCACCCAGCCAGCACCCGGCTGCGGCGCGCCCTTCTCAAATTCAGGCAGAAATGTCGTTGACTGGCGACCTTTACTAATTTCTGATTTCCTGTATTTTTCAGTCATTTACGCATCCTGAGTCAACTCTTCATGGCATCTCTTAAAAAGGCACTGGTGATCGTCGAATCACCTGCAAAAGCAAAAAAAATCGCCGGATTTTTGGGCGACGATTACATTGTCCGCGCCAGCATGGGGCACATTCGGGACTTACCATCCAGCGCGGCTGAAATCCCGCCGGCAGTCAAAAAAGAACCGTGGTCAACGCTCGGAGTGAACGTAGAGAATGACTTTGATCCACTTTATGTGGTTCCCGCAGAAAAGAAAAAACTCGTCACCGAACTGAAGGATTGCTTAAAAAAAGTCAGCCAACTCATTCTGGCGACGGACGAAGACCGCGAAGGTGAAAGTATTGGCTGGCATCTTGTTCAGGTTCTGAAACCCAACGTGCCAGTCAGCCGCATGGTGTTTTCAGAAATCACCAAGCCTGCCATTCTGGACGCTATCCGCAATACTCGGATGCTGGATGAGAATCTGGTTCAGGCTCAAGAGACCCGTCGGGTTGTCGATCGACTCTATGGGTACACGCTCAGCCCGCTGCTGTGGAAAAAGATCGCCCGTGGGCTTTCGGCGGGACGCGTGCAAAGCGTAGCTGTACGTCTTTTGGTTGCGCGGGAAATTGAGCGAATGAAGTTCCGGAGTGGAACATTCTGGGACTTGAAGGCTGTCCTGCAGGGAAAAGTTGGCGAGTCGTTCGAAGCTGTGTTGCAGACTGTCGGTGGACGGCGCATTGCTGCGGGGCGTGACTTTGACGAAAACACTGGCCGCCTTAAAGACGGATCTGATGTTCTCCTCTTGGAAGAGAAGCGGACGAAGGAGCTTCTGGAAAAAGTCCGGACGCAGCCGTGGACGATTACCAGCATCGAGCAGAAGCAGCAGAATCGTAAGCCCTATCCGCCATTCACGACGAGCACGTTGCAACAGGAATCCAATCGCAAGCTAAGCATGACAGCTCGGCAGACCATGCAGACTGCTCAGCGATTGTACGAAGACGGTCACATCACTTACATGCGTACGGACAGTGTGAGTCTCAGCGGCGAAGCAATCACAGCGGCCCGCGGGCGAGTTGATGAATTGTACGGCAAGGATTACCTCAGCCCTGCCCCTCGTCAGTTTACGACAAAATCGAAAGGCGCACAGGAGGCGCACGAAGCAATTCGACCGGCTGGTACGGAGATGAAAACAGCTGACGAGTTGGGGCTGTCAGGAGCGGAATACAAGCTCTACCAGATGATCTGGAAACGCACGATGGCCACGCAGATGGCTGAAGCCATTTTGCGATTCGACACGGTAACGATTAAAGTTGATGATGCGGAGTTCCGTGCGTCCGGACGCACGGTCGAATTTGCGGGTTTCTTCCGCGCCTACGTCGAAGGCTCCGATGATCCGGAAGCAGCGATTGAAGATCAGGATTCCTCACTGCCGCCGTTGTCAGAGAAGGATGTGCTGCAGTGTCAGAGTGTGGACGCGATCTCGCATGAGACGAAGCCGCCTGCGCGTTTTACCGAAGCGACACTTGTCAGAACACTGGAAGCGGAAGGCATTGGTCGTCCAAGTACGTATGCCAGCATTCTGAGTACGATTCAGGATCGCGGCTATGTGCGGAAGAACGGTAATCAGCTTGTGCCGACGTTTACAGCGATGGCGGTGACTAAGTTGCTTGAGAATCATTTCCCAAACCTCGTGAATCTCGGATTCACGGCAGGCATGGAGCAGACTCTGGACGACATTGCGACGGGTACGGCAGATCGATTGCCATACCTTCGGCAGTTTTATACAGGTAGCGAAGGACTCGACGAGCAGGTTAAGCATAAAGAAGGAAATATCGATCCACGCGAAGCGTGTACGCTGTCGATCGATGGCCTGGATGCATCCGTTCGCGTCGGCCGCTACGGGCCGTATTTCGAAAAAATGAATGGTGAAGAAAAGCTGACTGCGTCCATCCCCGACAACATTGCGCCGGGTGAGATCACGAATGAAGTCGCGGATCGACTGATTGAAGAGAAGCAAAAGGGACCGCAGTCGCTGGGAATTCATCCGGAAGAAGGTCTTGCCGTCTACCAGATGCGTGGCCCCTTTGGGCCGTATCTGCAACTCGGTGAGATGAAGGACGATGGTACGAAGCCTAAGCGCTGCAGCATCCCCAATTGCTTCGATCCTTCGAACATCGATCTGCCAACAGCCATCGAACTGCTTTCATTGCCGCGCAGAATCGGAAAGCATCCGCTCACCGACAAGGTGGTGAATGCGGGCGTTGGCCGATTCGGACCGTATGTGACGCACGACAAGGTGTTCGGCAGCTTTGAAAAGAAAACGCATACGTATGAATTCGGTGTTGAGACGTACAACGTCCTGAATATCACCATGGACGCCGCAGTTGAATTGCTGCGGAACACGAAGAAGCGAGCCGCACCAACGCCCTTGAAGGAACTGGGCAATCATCCTGAGGATGCGGCACCTGTGCAGATTTTTGAGGGTAAATTTGGCCCGTACGTCAAGCACGGGGCGACCAATGCCACAGTTCCCAAAGACACCGACATTTCAACGGTGACAATGGAAGAGGCCGTGTCGTGGCTGGCAGATAAAGTGGCCAAAGGCGGCGGCACGAAAGCCGGTGGCCGAAAAGCGACGGCAAAAAAAACGGCGGCGAAAAAGACGACCACAAAGAGTGTCGCGAAGAAAACGCCAAAAAAGTCGGGTAAGAAGGCTTCGAAGAAGGATGCATAAAACAACCCTCGAAATATCTTAACAAGGCACGGGCTTTGTATCCAAACGATGAGGGATTGCATGACGAGACGATTTTCACGACAACGGATAGCCACTTGTCGGCCGATCCGTGGCGCTGCATCCTGAGTGTTCGACTGACCGTCCAATCGCGTTCACTGCGCCAGCTGCCGCTTCCCTTGCCGTGTTTCGTGAAATGTTTCCGCAGGAAATACTGGCTGCCGGGCTGATCGTTTCGGTCACCAATATTACGCTGCTGATGACGGAAATCTGCGGCAGGAATGAGTTGTATCAGTCGCTGGGTGATGGTCAGGCGTTCGGACAGATCTACACCCGACTGCAGGACGTCGATGAGACGATCAGGTCTCACGGAGGAGCGATCGTGAAGATCGTGGGTGACGGAGTCTTGGCGACCTTTCAAAATCCTGAATCTGCATGAGCTGCGTGCACCGTCATGCTGTTAGCAAAAGAGGATACTCCCGCATTGCGAATGGCGTTGCATCGCAGTTCGGCTCTGGTCACGACGATCAATGATCGGCTGGACGACTTTGGTGAAGCGCTGCATTTGTTGCGAACCATGCTTCACATGGCGGAGGCAAATGAGTTGATCCTGACGGCAAGTGTGCTCCCCATTCGTGACGCCGCAGGAGGTTTTAAACTGAATGGCCTGCAAGCCGTCCCCTTGGAACAGATCGTCGCCGATTCTGCCACGATCACGTATCGCTGCCAGCCCGTTTAGACTGGACGCCATCAGCCTGAGCGTTTCTCCAATGACATAGGCGAGCCGCTGCGGTAAAAATCAGCACACGCCAGACTCGCTGGCGAGTTATCTTTTAAGAATAAGGTGAGTACCCGATGCCGCAGCAGGATCTGACATTGGATGACATGAACTCATCCTCACGGCGCAAGTTCGTGGCCAATGCCGGAGGCGGCTTTGCGGGGCTAGCGTTGGCGCAATTGTGCGCGCGGGATGCGCCCGCCGATGCCGTGCAGCATCAGCTGCCAAAGGTCAAGCGTGTCATTCAGCTGTTTATGACGGGCGGTGCTAGCCCGATGGATACATATGACTACAAGCCGGAACTGGCCAGACTTCACGGGCAGATGCTGGGACCAAAGGAGAAACCTGAAGGGTTTGTCGCACCTGCCGGTGCGATCATGAAAAGTCCTTTTGAATTTGCGCAGCATGGCGAATCGGGACGTTGGGTCAGCAGCATGTTTCCCGAACAGGCAAAGCTGATCGACGAGATGGCTTTCCTGATGGCCATGACGACGAAGACCAACGTGCATGGTCCCGGCACCTACATGATGAACAGTGGTTTTTTGTTGCCAGGATTTCCGTGCATGGGTGCGTGGATCTCCTACGCCCTTGGCAATCTGACGGACAATCTTCCGACATTTGTCGTATTGCCGGATGCTAAAGGGTTACCGTACAACCAGCGAGGTTGTTTTTCATCCGGCTTTCTACCAGCCGTGCATCAGGGAACAACGATCAATGCCGCCTCAGCGCAACCGGTTCCGGACCTGTTTGCGTCTTCAAAGTTTGCGTTTGCAAATCGTAACGGCGACGCTGCGGGACTCGCGTTGCTGGACAAGATGAATCGCCAGCACGCAGCACAGCATCCGCATGACTCACGGCTTGAAGCGCGGATCGCCAGTTATGAACTGGCAGCCAAGATGCAACTCTCCGCTCCGGAAGCATTTGATGTGAGTCGTGAACCGGAATCTGTGCATAAAAGCTATGGGCTGGACGACAAAGTTACTGAAGACTTTGGCCGTCGTTGTTTATTGGCAACTCGATTAATCGAACGGGGAGTGCGGTTTGTGCAGGTCTGGAGCGGGCCTCAGGGAGCGACTGGTAACTGGGATAACCACGGCAATATTCTTACGGAACTTCCGCCGATGGCAAATAGTGTGGACCGTCCGATCGCAGCGCTGCTGCGCGATTTAAAATCACGCGGACTGGACAAAGACACCTTGGTCATCTGGACGACGGAATTTGGACGCACGCCGTTTGCTCAGGGAAGTCTGGGCCGGGATCACAACGGCGGCAGTTTTGTGAGTTGGCTGTGGGGGGCCGGGATTAGGCCCGGCATCGCGCACGGTCGCAGCGATGACTGGGGCTATCAGGCGGTTGAGAACAAGACATATTGCTACGACCTGCACGCGACAATTCTGTATTTGCTGGGGATTGATCACGAGAAACTCACCATGCGCCAAAACGGCATTGACCGTCGTTTAACCGATGTGCATGGGCATGTCATTGCAGAAGTGCTGGCATGAAGCCTAGGTCAGGGGTTCTTGAGAGCATCTAGGACAAGTTCGTCCACGGACAGACTTGCTGGAATTAAATCACGAATTTCGGGAGAAACAAAGATTCGAACTTTTTTCACGCAATCGTCGAATTGCGTCTTCGCCATGGCATCGACGATCGGCGAGACTTCACGCAGAGGCCGATATTCCTTGCTCGAACGAAACCAGACATCGACACGAAATTCGACTTCGCGATGCTGCGGTGGAGCGTCGATCAGGACATCCATGGGTAAGAGTTTTCGTCCGACGACAGCACCGAGTCTTTCGGTCAATCCTGACGAACATCCGGCCAGTTGCGTGGCTGTGAGCAGTCGCAGGGCCCGGTACAGCGGTTCCCGATGATAGATGCTGTATTCCGCAAGTCGTTTGTGCAATCTGCGGCGTTGGCCGAACAAGCCATCGGTGAGCGCTGCGACATCTGATCCGCTCGCAGTTGTGCATAGACATCGAATCAGTTCAGGCTCCGACATGCGAAATAGTGAACTCAGATCGAGTTTCGGCATCAACTCCAGAAACGATCGCGCGAACATCGTCGTTGCCGACCGTACGGCGTGATGCCAGTACACCTCAGTGAACATCACGTATCTCGCAAAGACCATCATTTCAGCAGCCGTGCGTCCTTTGGATGTGATCGCAAGTCCATCGCCAGCTTCGTTTACGATCAGCGAATTGATCAGTCGATTACGGTCGAAGTGGCGACCGTAGGGAACTCCGCAATGCTGACTGTCGCGGGCCAAGTAATCCATTTTGTCGATATCGATAGGCCCCGACAAAATCGATCGCCGCAAACGGTTGCTTGGCGAATTTGATTTCGCCACCAACACATCGAGGACTTCAGCGGCGCTGACGTTCCACTGCGATTCAAGCACCTTTGTCAGCTCACCGTCAGGCCTCAGAAATTCCTTGGCGAAGACTTCATGCGGCGGCATTTGCGGCAGTTCCATGTCCTCAATCGGGTGACAGAACGGCCAGTGCCCAATGTCGTGCAGTAAGGCGGCGACGATCAGGACTTCTGCATCGTGCCGCGAAACAATCGCGGCGAATTTCGCGTCACTGCCAAGCTGCCACAGATACCTCAACGCATTGTGATAAACGCCCAAAGCATGTTCAAACCGCGTATGTGTGGCACCAGGATAAACATGCGATGCGAGGGCCAGTTGTGTCACCTGCCGCAGGCGCTGGAACTCCGCCGTATCAACAATGGCACGGACACGGCGCGTAAACGGCACGTCCTGTTCGGTCGGAATTCGGATCACTCCGAACGAATTACCGGCCTGTGCGAGTTCTGAAATATCTGAATACGGGTGGCTCATTTCCCGTATTATCGCTAGCTAGCACACTTTTCACAAGCGGCCGGGAGCCAAACAAAGACGTCCCAAACAATGCAATTGATCTCCATAAATCCATTTCCGGGTTGAGTTTCCGCCGCAACCTTGTCACGATGCTGAGCCCACCGCTGACGTCGTCTACGTCGCACGAACTGATCTTCCAATTCACCCCGGTCGGCTACAATCAGTGGGTCGACAACTTGAGGTGTAGTGTTGAATGGAAAAATCTTCGTTCAATTCGGTTTGGGTGATCATCAAAAAACGGCGAAAGCAGAATTCGGAATGGCGAAGGAAGAATCAATTCAGGTCGAAGGCAACGTTGTCGAAGCACTCGCGAATACTCAGTTTCGCGTGGAGCTAGAAAATGGCCATCAGGTCATGGCACATGTTGCTGGAAAAATGCGTAAACACTTTATCAGGATTGTGCCTGGTGATCGGGTTGTGGTCGAAGTTTCTCCGTACGATCTGAAACGCGGTCGGATCGTGTATCGCGAACGGTAATTCGGCGATGACCACCGAAACATCCTCTCTGCCATTTGTCCAGCTCTTTACCGACGGTGCCTGTAAAGGCAATCCTGGCCCGGGAGGTTGGGGCTGTATCCTCCGTCATCCTGCCACAAAGACTGAAAAAGAATTCAGCGGCGGCGAATCGTTGACGACAAATAACCAGATGGAACTCCAAGCCGTAATCGAAGGCCTGAAAATCCTGACGCGAAAATCACGTGTGGAAGTCGTGACAGACAGTTCGTACGTTGCTAAGGGTTGCAAAGAATGGTTGCCTGGCTGGAAGAAAAAAGGCTGGAACCGCAAAGACGGCAGCAAATTGGTGCCGATCAAGAACATTGAACACTGGAAGCAACTCGATGAGTTGCTCAGCAAACACCAGATCACGTTCACGCTGATTAAAGGCCATGCTGGCCACGTCGAAAACGAACGATGCGATGTGCTTGCCGTCGATGCCGCCGAACGAGCGAGGTATTCGAATTGAGCGTGGCTGTACGCTTAGTGAAAGCGTGAACCGCGCTGCAAGTTTTCAGCCCTGCTGTTTCCTGGGGAGCACACACAACGTGACATGGGCAAACCGTGCCGCGAGGAGGCTCTTTTACATGGCCCCAATAGGCTTCAACACACCCCGTGCAGTGGTCCACCTCGAGCGGCCAGTGCATCGACTCTGCGGCAGATTATGGGATCGGTCTCCAGCGCCGGTGCCATGTGCGTCTTGATCCGAGCGTCGATGATCATTGGGCCATGGCAACCCCAGTGTTTCTGTTCCATGAATGCATCCACGCCAAAGATATCCGCCGCCGGATTGCTGCGCGTGAACGTCACCCACAAAAAATTACTCAACGACGCACTGCAAAACGGTGCATCATCGACGAGCACAATCATGGGGAAACCGGACAAGATGGTCGGAGCGATGTGCTGCAACGCAGCGCATAAAATCGGTGGTGCAGGATCAGATGCGTGAGGCCCAACAGACCACTTTGGCCCGGTGATTGCCAGAATTCCTCGCTGACAGACAGTTGGTGCAGAAAATCCGTCCGGTAGTCGAAGCCCTGCAGGCACAGCAGTCCCCAGCGTCCTCCGCACTGGCCCGGCGGCGGCAATCACCAATTTTGATCCGCAATTTAGGGCGTTGCCGCTGTAGTCGAGCGTATCGATGGTTGTCCGGGTCTGAAAATGTAAATCTCGCGTGAGATCAATCCGCTGCAGGACATGTCGCAGGAAGGCCGCTTTGTCGTGAATGTCCAGTTGCCGGTCATCTTCCTTCGCCGCGATTATCAGGTATTTAGCGAGCGACAATTGTCCCTGTCCCAGAATCGCGTTGGCATTTGTCAGTAACTCCTGCGGCAGACGCTCAGCACCATACGGCACATAGCGTTCACTGCCAATTGCAAGCAGGAGTGGATGCACGCCCGCCTCATCGACAGCATGAACCGCATGCACACCAGGGAGCACGGCGGGGATTGCTGGCCCCGTGAGTTCATGAATCAGTGCGCCAAAGATAGAATCTTCCTGAGGCGGCCGACCGACGACAGTAAATGGCCAGATTGCGGCGCGTCGATGATAGACGGCATCGACATTCACCACCGGGAAATCATGCGTCAGGCTGTAATATCCCAGATGATCACCAAACGGACCTTCCGGAAGCACACGCTCCGGATCAATCGTGCCGGAAATACAAAAATCTGCATCCGCACAGATCATCGGCCCTTGACTCTGGCGAACCATGCGGAGGGCGCGGCGTGACAACGCGCCAGCGAAAGCAACTTCGGGAATTCCGTCCGGCAACGGCATCACTGCGGCGACAGCTAAGGCTGGTGGCCCGCCTACCAAAATGTTGACTCGGAGTGGCTGACCCTTTTGAATTGCAGCGGCATGATGAAATCCGATGCTGCGATGGATCTGATAATGCAGTCCGACTTCTTTGTCAGCTTGGTACTGATTGCCGCTGATCTGAACGCGATACATGCCGAGATTCGAATGCATGTAACCCGGTCGATCGGGATGCTCCGTGTAGACCTGCGGCAATGTAATAAACGCTCCTCCATCCTGCGGCCAGCATTTCAGCTGCGGCAGTTTACTGAGCGATGTTGAGCACTCCATCACAGGGCCGGACCGCCGCTGTGCGCACCGCATGGAAATCAGCGTCCGCAATGTGGACGGAATTCGCAGCGGATTTCGCAGCACAAACAGCGGGTCTTTCTTGGACTGCACGAGAGCTTCGACGCCGCGCAGAGCATCGCGAAACATAAACTTAGCACGGTCCAGTGTGCCGAAAAGATTACTGACCATCGGAAATTGGCAACCGACGACATTTTCAAACAGAATTGCCGGGCCGCCACGTTCACAGATGCGCCGATGAATCTCGGCTGCCTCCAAATCGGCATTTATCGGAATCTTCAACCGCAAGAGCTGGCCGTGTCGTTCCAGATCGTGGATACATTCCTGAAGACTACCATATCCCATGATTTATACGCCAAGATCTCGTTCGATTCGTGCTAACCGCTGTTCCATGGCATCCAGTGCATTCTGGAGGCTAGACATGTGCGACGTAATTTCACGCAATTGTGTCTGTAAGCCGTGCAGCAACGCAGAGTCGATCGTTGGAACCGCGGCGGCGGGAGTCTGGGGCAGGACAGCGATTGCTGGTCGCGTTGGAATAGCGACAGGAGTAGGGGCGAATACGGCAACTTCATCATCCGCCGCCGAATTCTTCGCCGTCATTGTCATGTTTTCTTTGGGCAAGTAGAACGTATGATCAACTTCAACTCCACGACGTTCGAGATTTCCATCGCTCTGCACGAAGGCCTTTGACTGCAGGGAAAGCAGATCGGCTTTCAGGTGATCTTGGCTGTCAATGCGGACCATGCGACTCGCCCGCGTTCGCAATTCACCGGGCTGTTGCCGCCCACGTAGCAACAATTCACAGAGAACCGCAAGCTGTGTTTCCGTAAAATCAAATTTGTGTCGAATGTAATGACGATATCGGGGCGCTCGCCCACCATCGGTGAAAACTTCCGCGACAAGACCCAGCGTTCGCAACTGCTCCAAAGCGTCAGCAATTTCGGCTTCTGAGTACTCGGTGACCGGATCGCGGTTACTCTTTTGGTTGCAGCCTGTGGTAGCACCTTTGAGTGTCATTGGATACTGGTCTGGAGTCGTAAATCCTTTTTCCATGAGTGTCCCGAGAACTCGCCGCTGCAAACGCGTCAGTTGTCGGATTTGGTTTTTTTCTTCGTCACTCATGTCACACTTTTCTGTTGGTGCAAAAATCTCGTGATGGCCTGAAGTTAAGTCCAAGCAATAAACAGGATGTCTCTCAAGAATCTTAGTCGGCCGAGGGACTGAGCGACGTAGCTGCAGGATTGTAGAGCATTGGGAAAAACTGTCCTCCCAACGCCTGCCCCGCAGGAATTACGGGAATTCCAGCTAAAAGCGGTTCATCTGACTCACTGCGCACACCATCGAGAATCGAATTGATGACGACCGCGCGGCGAGGATTTTGGGTGCGGTTTTCGAATGAGCCGTGAATGGTGAGCGGATGATGAAAAACACATTCCCCTGCCTTCAGTTCCACCGGCACATGCCGCTGAAATTGCCGCCATTGTGCTGAATTTAGAACATTTTTAATCGCATCCATGTCGCCCGCAAGGCCTGTGATGGGCAACAGATCCCAGTGATGGCTACCTGGCACGTAGTGCAGGCATCCGTTATCGATTGTACTGTCGTCGAGGCCGATCCAACATGTCAGGTGTGCCATGGGTTTCGTGCGTGTCCAGTAAGAATAATCCTGATGCCATGCGACCACCCCGCCATGCATGGCCGGTTTGCAGAACAATTGATCGTGCCAGAATCTGACTGCACCACCGAGCAACTGCGCCGCGGGGGTCGTGAAGGCCACGTTCCAGAGCACATCATGAAACGCCGGAGTCATGCGCCACGCGCCGAGCGCATGAAACAGAATTCGAGTAGGGTCCGGTGATTCATTTGAATTGTATTCGTACCAAAATTCTGAGCCGGGATGATTGGGTTCGGTGAGTGTCTCCAATTCCATTCGCAATTGCTTGAGCTGTCTGTCCGTCAGAATCTTTGGCCCGACAACGTAGCCGTGTTCGTGGAAAAACGTCATCTGTGCTTCGGACAATTTCCACTGCTCGCGTGCCTGCTCGGTTGCCAACGACACAAACAAATCATTGATTGGTTGATGAAACTGCGACAGATCCTGGCCACTCATTCTACATCTCGCACAAGCTGTTGACTTTCAAAACACGCGGTTGCAGAATTCTATCGAAGTTTTTCGCTGCTGCGACCCCACCGCCACGCGACTTATTAAGTTGAGTTGTGATCCGCCAATAATCCCGATGTTCGACAATCCTCAGCAAATTCAGATGATCGCTTGCCGAACACAGCCAACTCTACCAAAATCGGGGACGCGAAATTTTTGAATCCAGCCCGTCTCTGAAGGTTTTCTGCAATGAAGGCTATGTTGTTAACGGAATACAAGAACTTGACTGTGACGGAATTTCCCAAGCCGGAGATTTCTGCAAACGATGTCCTCGTGCAAGTCCGTGCCTGCGGCATCTGCGGCAGTGATATTCATGGCTACGACGGCAGCACCGGTCGTCGGATTCCGCCCTTAGTGATGGGACATGAAGCGGCAGGTGTGATCACGGAAGTCGGCGACCAAGTGACTGCGTTTAAGGTTGGTGATCGCGTCACTTTTGATTCGACAGTATCGTGTGGCCAGTGTTTCTTTTGTCGTCGTGGTGACATCAACTTGTGTGACAACAGAATGGTGTTGGGTGTGTCGTGCGGAGAATACCGAAGGCATGGAGCCTTTGCGGAATATGTCTCCGTTCCGCAGCATATCTGCTACCGACTTCCGGAAGGCCTGCCATTTGAACATGCGGCTATGATTGAAGCGGTTTCGATTGCCGTCCACGCTGCCAACCGGACACTCGTTTCACTGGGTGACACGGCGGTAGTCGTCGGGAGCGGCATGATCGGGCTGCTCGTGATTCAGGCAATGCGACTTGCGGGTTGTGGCCAGATCATCGCTGTCGATCTCGAAGAAAACCGCCTCCTGAAAGCCAAAGAACTCGGCGCAGATATCGGACTTAAAGGCGATGCAGTCGATGTGCCGGCTGAAGTCAGAAAACTCACCGGGGGTCGTGGAGCCGATGTCGTCCTCGAAGTCGTCGGTGTCGCCGCCACTGTGAATACAGCCATCGCGTGTGCGCGAAAAGGTGGCACCATTACGCTGGTCGGTAATCTAGCACCGAAGGTTGAGATGCCGCTGCAGGCGATCGTCACGAAAGAACTGACAATCCACGGCAGTTGTGCTTCGCGCGGTGAATATCCAGCGTGCATTGAACTGCTGGAACGCCGAGCAATCCGTGTTGATCCTTTAATCACGGCCACGATATCGCTGCAAGACGGCCCGGCATGGTTCCAGCGACTCTACGCTGGTGAACCCGGCGCAATGAAGGTGATCGTTGATCCAACGCGATAGATCCGCTAAGGCTCGGCAGAGCGAATCACGACTAATTCTTGCGTGCCACGAGCATCGCGCGGACGGGTGCGGGGTGACCTTCTAAAGTGCGATTTGCATTGACTGGATCCAAAAAATCGGCGAGCGATTCAAAGGTCATCCAAGCGGTTTGTCGCTGCTCATTAACCGTTGTCGGAGAAACATCGATCACCTGCACCTCACAGAATCCCGTGCGTTGCAGCCAAAGTTTTAACATCGGGATGGATGGTAGGAACCAGACATTCCGCATTTTGGCGTAGCGATCTTCCGGAACGAGACAGGTGCGATCCTCTGATTCGACGATCAGTGTTTCGAGGACAAGGGTGCCCCCCGGTCGCAGTGAATGCCCCAGCGACAGCAGATGCTCAATTGGACTGGTCCGGTGATACAGCACTCCCATCGACAGCGTTACATCAAACGCGTTCAATCGTGCGGGAATGGCCGCATCCGTCAACGGCAACACATAATGCGCAACTGCAGGGTCGGCATACCGTCGCACAACTTCAAACTGCATCAGGAAGAGCAGAAAGGGATCAAAACCAAGAACCAGACTTGCACCGGCTTGGATCATGCGCCAGCCGTAGTATCCGTTGCCGCAACCGACATCTAGGACTTTCCGCTCGCGGAATTCAACGTGTGGCGCAAGGCGATCCCATTTGAGGCACGAACGCCATTCGGTATCGATCGGCACGCCAAACACTTCAAACGGCCCTTTGCGCCATGGGTGAAAGGCCATTAACTTCTGCCGCAGGGATGTTTGTGCCTCAACGGTCAGCGCGCCCTCAAGTGTTATGGCGTCGCGATCCGCAATCAGTTTCGCGTTCTGCGCATGCGGCAACTGCTCCCAAACGTCAATCCAATTCTGCAGATTTCCATGCCCTTCTTTTGTCAACGACTGCTGTGTCTTTGAGCGCAGCTCAGCGGCCCAGTAACCGTGACCTTCGTCGGTCAATCGCGTGAATAGTGGGGCGTGTGCGAAGAGTGTCATGTGTGAAGTTCAATCATGCAGTGCCGGGGATGCTCATGCAGCCTGGCCCGCCAGGGGCTCTGGATCGAGAAACATATGGCGAGAATTACAACTGTTTTCGGCTTTCACCGGACCCAGAACTCCCTCAATTTGCTCCAATCGCACAGAATATCGTGTCGCTGAATTAAAGTCATTTGTGACGAAGCTAGGTGAGGTCATCGTGTCCAATTGGCATCTGCTGTTTCCACTATTCTCAAGTTTTACGTTCGTATTTGGGATGATGTTTGCCCGCAAAGCCATCATGCGCGGGGCCAGTGCATGGACCGGCACATTTTACGGCAATTTCTGGCTGGGAATTATCTGGCTGCTGGTCGGCATCTGCCGGTGGGACATCATCCCCGTTGACGAATGGTGGCATGCTGTGATTGTGGGACTGCTGTTCTTTTTGGGGCAGTGCTGCACATATATGGCATTTCATTACGGGGATGTTTCGGTGGCAACGCCCGTCTTTGGTGTCAAAATTTTATTCGTAGCCGTCCTGTCGTCTTTACTGATGGGCCAGAGCATTTCGCCGGCCGTCTGGATCGCAGCGTTGGTGGCAACGGCGGGCATAATTCTGGTGCAGTACGGAAGCGGCACAGGGCTCCGACAAGAGAAACAACGAGTCTTACTGACTGTGGTGACAGCCCTGACTGCGGCGGGTTGCATGTCGTTGTTCGACGTGTGTCTGCAACGCTGGGGAGTGATCTCCGGGGCGCTGAAATTCCTGCCAGTGATGTTCGTTTCAGCCTCCTTATTTTCATGCATCCTGTTGCCATGGGTAGATCGCTTGCCGCATCTAAAGTCGATTCACACCCTACAGCCCATGATTATTGCCACCGTGTTAATGGCACTGCAGTCCATAGGAATGACGGTCGCCTTGTCACAGTTTGGTAATGCAACGCGCGTCAACATTGTGTACGCCCTGCGTGGCTTGTGGGCGATCTTGTTTGCTTGGTTGCTAGCGGGATCATTTGAAGGCGGAGAACGTCATGCCAGCCTCGCCGTAATGCTCCGCCGAGCGGCCGGTGCGTTGCTGCTCACAGGGGCTGTGATCGTATCTATGCTGAAGTAGCGTTTAAAACGGCAAACCCGTCAGGAGTTCATACGCTTCGATATAGCGGGATGACGTGAGTTGCACAACATCGTCAGGCAATCCGGGTGGAGGGCTGTTCTTGTCCCAACCTGATTTCTCCAGCCAGTCGCGGACAAACTGCTTGTCGTAAGATGCTTGGCTGCGGCCGGCTTCGTACTGCTCCGCCGGCCAGAAGCGTGAGCTGTCAGGAGTCAGGACTTCGTCAATCAGGATGATCTCGTCACCCATGAGACCGAATTCAAATTTCGTATCGGCAACGATGATTCCTTTGGTACGCGCATGCGCACATCCCTCAGAATACACCTGCAGACTGATGTCGCGCAACCGCTGGGCGAGATCGTCACCAACCACCTTACACATCTGTTCAAAGCTGATGTTCTCATCGTGGCCCGATTCGGCTTTGTTCGCTGGCGTGAAGATGGGTTCAGGCAAGCGGCTGCTTTCCTTTAATCCGGTTGGCAACTTAATTCCGCACACCGTGCCGGACTGGCAGTATTCTTTCCAGCCCGATCCTGCAAGATACCCACGCACGACGCATTCAACGGGAACAACAGCAGTCTTCATGACCACCATGCTGCGACCAGAGAGTGACTGCACATCGGTGCCGGCCGGAAGCGGAAGTGATGCCAAGTCACTTGTGATCAAATGATGACGTACCGTAAGGCGGCTAAACCAGAATTGGCTGAGTCGCGTGAGGACTTCGCCTTTACGGGGAATACCGTTCGGGAGAATATAGTCAAATGCACTAATTCGGTCAGACGCAACGAAAAGTAGCCGTTCGCCGAAATCATAAACGTCCCGCACTTTTCCGTGGTGAACAGGAATTTCTGGCAACGAACTCTGCAGCATCACAGCCGACATGCAACACCAACGGTTAAAAAAATTACAAACTTTGTGGCCCTACCGGAGTCTACAGTGGCCCGAGCATTTGAACAATGCATCCGACACTGCTTAAGATACGCAGCGGAAGAAAGGAACACAGCTGAGGGATTTGTCACGGCAGTGACGATTACTACATATCTAATTGTTGCGAAACGCACGAAGGATGTGTGCTGACGGGGAAATTCATGGGGGTCATTCAGTTTCGTGTCGAACGCCCGGACCTGCTGTCAGGAGCGCCAGAATTGTCGTTGATCGACTTTCTGATGTATGACGGTCGCGTGATTCCTGCGCGGACGCACCTTGCAAACGGCATGCTGTACTGCGAACGTCACTTGTCAGAAAGTGGACAGATGCGATTGCTCTGGCCACGCTTCGACGGTCGTCGGCAAGTCGTGCATACAACGAGTCTGAGGGAGCAGTTGGCACCGTATTTGTTGGAACTGGAACTTGCACGCGGCCAGTTGTCACGGCTGCGGAATCAATTCAATTCGTGGTCGGGTGCCGGATTACAGTCGTCGCGTCCTTTGGCAACGATGATTCAGGACTCGCATCGGTCATTTCGGACTGCGGCGTTACGGTCCGAATCTCCAGAGACGGCAGTTGCGGCCGCGATCCTTTCCATCGATGCCTCTTCCCGCGCAACGGATTTGCTCTGCCAGCATTATGTGGAACAGCGCATCGGATTTCGCCGCAGTCGCTCCGCTCGTTTGCCCGTGTTTTTGGGTTGTCGTCTGAATCAGATTCCCACAGACTCGGCGGCATTTTGTCGAGCCTTCAACGCCGTGCAATTAGACATCTCGTGGAAAAACTTGGAACAGAACGATGGGGAGTATGAATGGGATCATCTTGATGAGCTTGTCGCATGGGCTCAAGAACAAAAATTGTTTGTGCTGGGCGGGCCGTTGCTGGATTTGTCGGAAGACAGCCTGCCGGAATGGCTGAAGACATGGACTGGTGATATGGTCAACATGCAGAGCTTCATTGCAGGCTTTGTGGAAACCGTCGTGGGCCGGTATGTGGGCCGAGTTCGCCACTGGGAAGTTGTGACCGGTGCCAATCGGGGTGGTGTGGCATCACTGGATGAAGAGCAGCGCATGAACTTGGTGGCCCGCGCAGTCGAAGCCGCACGGCAGGTTGATGAACATACTAATATCAGTCTTCGCGTGCTTCAGCCGTGGGGCGAATATCTCAGCCAGACAAAAAATCGCCTGTCACCGATTCAATTCGTCGACACGCTGCGACGCTGCGGTGTGCGTTTTGCCGAGGTCAATTTGGATCTGCGCATCGGCGATTATCCGGCAGCAACGCTCTGGCGAGATAGCCTGAGTCTGTCGCATTTGATCGATCAATGGTCGCTGCTACAGGTCCCGATCAATATCATGCTGACCGTGCCAGCGGCCCCGGTGGGAAAAGAATCGCAATTTGAAGCCATCCAAGTCCAATGGCTGGAAGATACAGTGCGAATGTGCCTCGCAAAGGAACGGGTGGTCGGAATTTATTATTCGAACTGGAACCAGCACAATGCAGGTCTTCCGCAAACCGCACTCGTGAATGCCGATGATTCACCGCGAGCGAGTTTAAATCTGTTGCAGTCGATGTCGAATCAGTATTGGGGATAAGGAAGTATCGGTGTCTGGAAATTTAGTGACGATTGGTGACTACAAGGTCGGAGATGGACAACCGCTGCTGTTCATTCTTGGCCCTTGCGTGATGGAATCAGAAGCTCTTGTACTGCAGGTTGCAGATCGGCTCGTCGAGTTGCGTGACCGTTTAAAGCTTCAGATTGCGTTCAAGTCTAGTTTCGACAAAGCGAATCGCACAAGCGTCGACAGTTATCGTGGGCCTGGGTTGGAAGAAGGCTTGCGAATGTTGGATCTTGTCCGCCAGAAAACGGGACTTCCGACCACGACCGACATTCACGAAGCAGCCCATGCGGTTCCGTGTGCTGAAGTCTGTTCCATCCTGCAGATTCCGGCATTCCTCGCGCGTCAGACAGACCTGATCGTGGCTGCGGCTGATGCTGCAGTCGCACGGAACATCTGTGTGAATGTTAAGAAGCCCCAGTTCGTTGCACCTGAAGATACGATTCACGCCGTCAATAAATGCCGAGCCCGAGGACTAAAAAATGTCATGCTGTCCGAACGCGGATCTACATTTGGTTACGGTCGCCTCGTGAATGACTTTCGTTGCGTGCCCATTATGCAGTCTTTTGGTGTCCCTGTTGTCTACGATGCGACTCACAGCGTGCAGCTGTTGGGTGGCCCAACGACCGGCGGGCAACGCGAGATGGTGCCCCCGCTGGCGCGAGCGGCCGTCGCTGTCGGCTGCGACGCCGTATTTTTGGAAACTCATCCAGATCCCGACAAAGCGCAAAGCGATGGGCCCAACATGGTGTTCCTCGACCAGCTAGAAACACTGCTGATGCAACTAACCCGCCTGCGTGAAACAGTGTTGTCGTTTGCTCGCTGATCGGATTTTAGACGCAGTGTCGCAATTTGCATGCATGCGGCCCGGGCGACGATTCTTGGGCGCATCCAAAATACGTTCCCCGAAATCGCAGCGACGAATGCCTGTTCTTCCATGACAGCGGTCGCTGCGTTATGTTAAACTTGGGGCTCGCCAATTTTGTATTTGCTGCGTTCCTGCCTTTTTTCCTCCTACTGCGACTGCCGCCGTGAATTACCGACGTTCGCTCCTGTTGCATTCGTCAGCCGTCCTTCTGTTGACCGGAGTGGTCATGCAGTCGATGGCTACCAAGACGGTACGCGCGGACGATGCTGCCGCAACTTCAATCGTTGATTTTCAAAACGACCTGCAACCAATTTTTACGAGGCTGGGATGCAATAGCGGACCTTGTCATGGGAAGGCGCGCGGCCAAGGAGGTTTCCAGTTGTCGCTGTTGGGCTTTGATCCGCAGCAGGACTATGACGCGATTACCAAAGAAGGCCGAGGGCGACGCATCTTTCCTGCCGCTCCAACGCACAGTCTGCTGCTTGCCAAACCGGCAGGTACAGTTCCTCATGGTGGCGGACGACGACTGGGTGTGAACGGTCCTGAGTACCAAACAATGCTCAATTGGGTCCGCCAAGGGATGCCACGAAAGGCTCCTCATGCACCGACATTGAAATCGATCACTGTCGCACCGTCGGCGATTGTTTCTGCTCCGCAGCAGACGCAGGCGCTTATTGTCACGGCACAATTCTCAGATGGCACAGAACGCGATGTGACGCGCCTGACAGCGTTTCAATCGAACGAAGCACCGATTGCGGCAGTGGATGAAACGGGACTTGTCACTGCAGGACAAATCACGGGTGGCGCGGCAATTATGGCGAGGTTCATGGGACAGATCGCAGTCTGCAACGTCTTGATTCCGCGGACGGAAACTATCGCGGCTGAAGTCTACGCTCAACTGCCTCGCAACAACTTCATCGATGAACTGGTTTGGCGCAACCTTCAACGCTTGAATATCACACCGTCACCGGTCTGTGACGATCACACTTTTTTGCGACGCGCCACCACAGATATCTGTGGACGCATTCCGGACCCTGCTGAAGTGACTGCATTCCTTGCGGACTTGGCGTCTGACAAACGTGCGCGGCTGGTGGATCGCTTGTTGCTGGAACCCAGTTTCGCTGATCACTGGGCGAACAAATGGGTCGATCTCCTGCGACCGAATCCCTATCACGTCGGAATCAAAGCGACGTTCAACTATGACCGCTGGATTCGCGCGTCGTTTCATGCACGCAAGCCTTGGGATCAGTTCGTGCGTGAACTGATTACAGCGCGAGGTAGCACATTTCACAACGGAGCGGTAACGATGTTCCGCGACCGTCGCGAGCCTGAAGAACTCACAACGCTGGTGAGTCAGTTGTTTGTAGGTGTGCGGCTCGAATGCACCAAGTGCCACCATCATCCATTTGAAGTTTGGGGGCAGGATGATTTCTATAGTTTTGCGGCGTATTTCTCCCGCATAAATCGCAAAGGGACGGGGATTTCAGCACCAATTTCAGGGTCGGAGGAATTTGTTTTTGCCGGAACACAGGGCAGTGTGTCACATCCTGTGACGGGAGAAGTGATGAAACCACGTCCATTATTTGGCAAAGCGCCCGCATCCATCGAGGGAGAAGATCAGCGGGATGCGTTGGCCGCATGGATCACTTCACCACAGAATCATTTGTTTGCTCAGGTGATGGCCAATCGCGTCTGGGCAGATTTGATGACACGGGGCTTTGTAGAACCGGTCGATGACATGCGGGCAACCAATCCACCAACGAACGGGCCGCTGTTGACGGCCCTCGGTGAACACTTCAGGGATTCCGGATTTTCGCTGACCGAGCTTGTCCGCGTCATTGCCAATTCACAGGCCTATCAACTGAGTTCGCTGCCGAATGATTCCAACGTCTCCGACACTCGCAACTATTCGCGTCACTATCGCCATCGACTACGGGCGGAAGTCCTGCTCGACGCCGTGACCCAAGTGACCGGAATGGAACCAGAATTTGCCGCGATGCCACCGGATTCGTCCGCCAAGCAACTCTGGACGCACCGTTCGGATTCTCTCTTTCTTGATACCTTCGGTCGACCCGATCCGAATCAGAATCCACCGTGTGAGCGAACAACGGATTCAACAGTAGTGCAAAGTCTACATCTGATGAATTCAGACAAGCTGTATCACGATATTGGACACGACAGTGGGAAGGCACGAATACTGGCAAACAGTGAAAAGACAGCACCAGAGGTTTCTTCAGAACTGTATCGACTGGTCTTCGGACGTGAACCGACACCTGCTGAGACGGCCTTGGTGACGGAACAACTTGCCGCTGAAGGCGCGATCCGCCGACAGGTGATTGAAGATCTTACATGGGCTATGGTGAATTCGGCTGAGTTTGTATTTCAGGACTAATTTGAGTGAAGCGACGCTGGCTGTTGGAAACTTTTTCAAGAAGTGACGTATGAGAAACCGACCACGATGCGATGGATTTACGCGACGAAATTCGTTGCAGCTAGGACTCGGCGCGCTGCTTGGTACAGGCTTCGTGGACAGCCTGCGCGTTGTTGCCGAATCGAAGCATGCAGGAAATGGGCCGACAGCGAAAGCAAATCGCTGTATCCTAATCTGGATGGATGGTGGTCCGTCCCATTTTGAAACATTTGACCCAAAACCAGATGCACCGTTAGAATATCGGGGAGAGTTTTCCGACATTGAAACTGCGGTTCCCGGAGTTGCCTATTCGGAACACATGGGCAAACTGGCTGCGAGTTTGAACGACTACGCGATGATTCGATCAATTCGCCATGATCAAGGAAATCACGGGGCCGGCAATCACTACATGACGACCGGTGCTCCGCCACGAATTCCAGTTGGCTGTGGTGCGTTTGTCAGTTTCCACCCCAGCATGGGTTCTGTCGTGGCCAAGGAATTGGGGAAAGACAATGGACTCCCGCCTTACTTCAGTATGCCTCAGATGGCACGCTCAGGTGGGCCTAGTTTTCTGGGTGCGAAGTATGCGCCATTTGTCGTTGGGGACGATCCTAATCAAGAAAAATTCAAGGTGCGTGATGTCGCATTGCCGCGAGATCTGACCGACATAAGATTTGGTTCGCGGACAAACCTCCGGGCGCAGATCGACAAAATGGTCCGCATCAACGATGAGGCGGCCGGTGATCCGCTGCTGGCGTTCGATGCCTATTTCCAACAGGGACATGATCTCGTTACGTCGCCCGAGGCCCAGAAAGCATTTGATATTGAGCAAGAATCGCCGGAAATCCGCAGTAGCTATGGACGAAACGGTTTTGGCCAGCGTTGTTTGCTGGCCCGGCGACTGGTTGAAGCGGGCGTCCCGTTTGTGACTGTTTACGATGGCGGTTGGGATCATCACAGCGATATCTTTGGAGCATTGCGGAAACGCCTCCCGGACTGGGACAATTCCGTGGCGGCATTGATTCGGGATTTGAAAGAACGTGGCCTCTTAGAAACCACTTTGGTTGTCGCCCTCGGCGAATTCGGTCGCACGCCAAAATTGTCAACTCTGCCTGGCTCGTCAACGTCCGGTCGTGACCATTGGGCTAATGCTATGTCCGTGTTGATGGCGGGCGGTGGAACTCCGGGGGGCATTGTCGTGGGTGCGACGGATCGGAAGGGGTTTTCGGCAGTTGACCGCGTCCTTTCTCCGGAGAATTTCGTCTCCACGATTTATCACAAACTGGGCATCGATCCCGGCAAGATCGTGTACACGCCGGAAGGTCGACCGACGCATCTGGTCAGTGATCCGACGCCGATTACGGAGCTGATCTGAACGATGTGGCGCGCAAGTGAAGTCTGTAGGATCTGTGGCATCACGATCGTATTCAGCGGAGCATCTCTGGCTGGTGATCCGCCAGCTGTCGAGCGGCTGATTCCGCCGGGGGGCCAGCGCGGGATGACGGTGAATGTGCAACTGGTTGGAAAGCCTGGTGAAGGCGATCTACGAATTGTTAGCGACGACGATTCGATCGTGTTGACACCGAATGAAAAGAAGGATGCGGCCAGCGTCACGATCAGTGAAAACGCGAGGCTAGGAGTGCATTGGTTGCGGTTCTGCAATCCCGATGGCGCGACGGAGTTGAAGCCCTTTATTGTCGGCATGATTCCGGAAATAACAGAAACTGAACCCAACGCAAAAATCGCCGAGGCTAACTCGGTAGAACTGCCGTCTGTTACGATCAACGGGGTGTTGGAAAAATCAGGCGAGGTCGAGACGTTTGCCGTCACGCTCAGCAAGGGTCAGACGATCGTCTGTGCGTTGCAGGCAAATTTCATTATCGGTTCACCGCTGGATGCAGTGCTGCAGATTGTAGATTCCCATGGGGCTGTGCTTGCACAAAATGACGATGACCTCAGTTTTGATCCACGCGTGACCTTCACAGCGCCGGACGACGGGAAATGGTTCGTACGCACGTTTGCATTTTCTGCCGTCCCTAACAGTACGATCGGTTTTGCCGGCGGCGCAGACTTTGTGTATCGACTCACCCTGACAACGGCCGCCGTCGTGGAACACACGGAGCCTGCTATGCGGTTTGCCAAAGATAATGACACATCACTGGCCGTTTTTGGTTGGAACATCGAGACCCCTGCGACTTCTTTAAATCGCGATCAGCAGGCACTGACGCAACCATACGCACTGCCATATTTCGTCCCGCGTTGCGACATTCCATCCATCGTTGAATCACAGTTGCCGGCCGATCGAATGCTAACGCTTCCAGTCGCGGTGACCGGACGGGTGACGACAACCGACGATGTCGTGTTTCTGTTGAACGCCAGCATCTCGCAGAAGTTGAGTTTGAGTGTTCACGCCCAACGCATTGGTTCGATGCTGGATCCCGTCTTGATAGTGAAAGATAGTCAAGGCATGGTAATCCACGAGCACGATGATCTCAGCGGCGATAACCGCGACGCTGAGTTGCATCTCACGATACCCGCCGATGGACAATATCGCGTCATTATCCGCGACCGGTTCCAAAATATGGGTGATCGCTGTTTCTACCTGCTTCACTGCGAAGAAACCCACGCGATGTACGCCGCCACGCTGGCGGCGACAACTGGCACGCTCAATCCGGACAAGCCGCTCGAAATTCCGATCACGTTCGAACGGAAGCACGGTTTTGCCGAACCGGTGGATATTCGAGTGGAAGGGCTTCCTGCCGGAGTGACATTTGAATGTTTGCGTTCAGAAAAAGACGGTGAGACGGCAAAGTCCGTAATCCTGAAAATCAGCGGGACAGCGGCAGCGGCGTTTCAAGGCCCAATTCGGATCGTGGCTGAATCTGCAGAATCAAAGCACATGCAGCCGGTGACATTTCTCACTCCGGACAAAACGCAGATCGCCGAGTACTGGTTGACTGTTCCGAAGTAGCTTGACTTGTCGCTGAGAGTCAATGGTTTCTGGACGGTCGTCGTCATACACTTGGCAGCGCGCTGCTGAATGCGGTAGCTGCTGAGAAGGCCAATGACATCTTCAACGCGAAATCATCTTCATGCGACCTTGGATACTTGCGGAAACAAACTTTGGACATGTCAAAGATTGCGAATACTCAGTAGCCGTGCTGCCGATGGGGGCGACTGAGCCGCATAATCTGCACTTACCATACGGAACTGACACATTTGAAGCCGAAGCGATTGGATCGCGTGTGTGTGAAGCTGCGTGGAAGCAGGGAGCGAAAGTTGTCTT
The DNA here is from genome assembly GCA_003670925.1 of Planctomycetota bacterium. GTDB lineage: Bacteria > Planctomycetota > Planctomycetia > Planctomycetales > Planctomycetaceae > SXXK01. The sequence continues at coordinate 31,198 of QWQG01000246.1, forward strand.
GCTGCCCACGATTCCGTACGGCACGGAAACGAACCAATCGGAGTTTCGGCTGTCGATGAACCTGAACCCGTCCACGCTAGGGCTCGTCATTCAGGATCTCGTGGAATCACTCGACGGACACGGCATCCATAAGCTCTTAATTCTGAACAGTCACGGCGGCAATGAATTCAAGCCATTGTTGCGAGAGTTGTATGGCACGACCAACGTGCAGCTCTTCCTGTGTGATTGGTTTCGTGGCTTGTCGGCAGACGTGAAAAAGACAATCTTTGAAGAGGTCGACGATCACGCGGGCGAAGTGGAAACATCGCTGGCCTTGGCGTATTTTGGACATTTGGTCAACAGGCAAGCGGATGGCACGCTGATCGCTGACAACGGCGAAACTGCATCTACGCGACTCGACGCCGTCAATCAGGGTTGGGTTTCAATCACGCGTCCGTGGCACCTGCTCACGACAAACACGGGTGCTGGAAATCCGCATGCGGCCACCGCAGCAAAAGGCGAGAAATTGATGCAGACAATGGTCGAGCGTCTTTCCGTGTTTCTGGTGGATCTTGCCAAAACGGAACTCGATGAGCAATTCCCGTTTTGAGGGCAACCGCGTCGCTTGTCTGCGATTCTGGGACGTGTTATACCGCACGCGGCGAAAGCTTCTTGTCCCGGCCCAATCAGGAGTCCTTGTGTGGCTGAAATCGACGTCTATAAAGAGTGGCTGGGAATTCCGGAAGGGACGCGTCCGCCGGATCACTACACGCTCCTGCGTCTGCTGCAATTTGAGGACGACATGGAGAAAATCCGCACGAACTATCGCAAGCTCAACGCTCATGTGCGTAAGTATTCGATGGGACAGTACCTGCTCCAATCGCAAGAACTACTCAATGAAATGGCAAAGGCCATGTTGTGCCTGACCGACCCAGATGGCAAGCGCGAGTACGATCAGAGTCTCGGGCGTGAACCATCAGCAACAAACGATGATGAACCGCAGACGGTGCTGGAGTACCTCATTGCCAAAGCTCTCGTCAAACGCTCACAGGTGTCGGAAATCGAGCACTTTGCCGAAGCGCGCGGGTTAAATCATCGCGATGCCGTAATTCAAATGAAACTCGTGGAGCCTGTCGAAGCGACGCGTGCCCTTGCAATCGAGTTGCGGTTGCCGTTCGTCGATTTGGAAGACATGCTACCGGAAGACAGTGTGCTCGATATGATCCCGCGTCGCGTCGTGAAGAAGCACTCCTGCTTGCCCCTGTTCGAAGATCGCGGACTGATGCTAGTCGCTTGTATCGATGAACCCAGCCCGGCATTGGAGGACGAAATTCGGATCCGCTGCGGTCACCCGATGCGCGCCGTCCTTGCAGTGCCGCGGGCTGTCAATCAGGCCATTGCAAAATACTACGCTCCCGGCATGCGCGACGAATCTACGGCGGCTGAGGAGCCAGAAGAGAAAACTTCAGCAAAAGGCAGCAAGCCAGCAAAGACAAAGGTCGAAAAGCCGAAAATTGCGGCCAAGAGCAAGTCCAGTGCGTTGTCGGCTGATGAACGCAAACAGCGGATGCAAATAAGCTTGATTGCGATTTGTTGGGCCACGATTGGCACCGTCGCTGTATTATATTTAGCACATGGTCAAAAAAATTCGCCATGGGATATTCCTGTGGGCATTGTCGTCGGCGCAATCGTGGGGGGGATTTTGAAAGCCAGATACTGGAAGTAGGCGGCATGTTGCCTGTGAAATGAAAATTGTTTTATCACCTCAAAGTGTTCGTGAGCAAAAGAGGCAGACTGTGGGTGACGAAGTCAGACAGGTCGCGGGCTGTCGATTTTGCCTCGATTCTCTAAAACACCTCAACAAAGTTTTTACTTGTGACAGCACTGAATCCGAATGAGTTGGCATTGCGCGTCAACGAACTGCGTCAACGCGCCCTCCATGCTGTCGCGCAGGTCGTCGTGGGCCTGAACGATGTCACGGACCAAATGTTGATGGCGCTTGTCGCGGGCGGTCACGTGCTCCTCGAGGGAGTCCCCGGGACAGCCAAGACGACGTTATGTCGGACTTTTTCAACAGTACTTGGAATTCATTTCGAACGAGTCCAGTTCACGCCGGATCTCTTGCCATCCGACGTCACGGGAACGCAAGTCCTCGACCGTCAGACCAGTGACTTCGTACTCCGAAAAGGTCCGGTCTTCTGTCAGCTTTTGCTTGCCGACGAACTGAATCGCGCCCCTGCCCGAACGCAGTCTTCACTATTGGAAGCCATGCAAGAACGTCAAGTGACGATTGAAGGCAAGACGTTGCCGTTGCCGCTACCATTTATGGTGCTGGCGACGCAAAATCCCATTGAACAGGAAGGGGTGTACCGCCTGCCCGAAGCGCAATTGGACCGATTTCTGTTTCGCATTCATGTCGGCTATCCGGAACGTGATCAGGAAGTGGAAATGCTGGAGCTCCACAGTCGGCAGGCGGTGAAACCCACGGCCGTCACGACGGCGGGCGAGATTTTATTGATTCAGCAACAACTGGATTCTGTTTTTGGATCACGTGAGTTACAGGAATACATCATCGATCTAGTCCGCCAGAGTCGCCAGCATCCGGACCTTGCGTTGGGAGCTAGTCCGCGTGCTGCCATCAATCTGATGAAAGCCGGACGCGCTCATGCGTTGCTTTCGGGGCGAGGATATCTGACGCACGAGGACATTCAGGCCGTGTGCCTGCCGGTTTTAGCTCACCGACTGATCATGCGTCCGGAGGCAGAAATGGACGGACGGTCGGTCGCGAGCGTCATCGCTGCCATCATTCGTTCAGTTCCCGTCCTGCAGGATCGACGCTGATGACGGGGCTCGCACGCTGGCTAGCGTTGCCAGGAATCGCCGGGCTGTCTCTTGGTATTCTCCGGGAACAAACCGGACTCATGCTGCTCTCACTTTCGCTCCTTGTGTGGTTGCTGGTCGAATGGCTGCTATTCACATGGCGGTTGTGGTTTGAATTGCGGCACCTGAAGTTTGAACGCAGCGTGAATGGTCGCACTGAGGACAGTGGTATCCTGTGGGCCGGACGCAGCGTCGCCGTCGAAGTGCGTGTGTCGTCATCGTTTTTTGGCATGGGCTCGATCGTGCGGATCCGCGATGTTGTACCGGAAAACATGCAAGTGTTGGATCAGGAGAATGACGTGACCATTCGGAGTCGCATTCATTCGGCCGTGTTCCGTTATCGTGCAATCGTTCTGGGCGCCGGTAAATTGCGTCTGCCGGGATTCCGCATCGTGATGCTAGATCGGCAAGGATTCTTTAGGGCCGAGCGATTCATTCCGTTCCCCCAGAGTTTTCGCGTGTTGCCTGCGTTTCAAAAAGTTGGCGATCCTCAGCCGCTTGTGAAACGTGTCAATTCCCAACCACAGCATGGGATCCATCGGTTGCAGCGGTCCGGGATGGGATCGGAGCTGCTTGAGTTGCGAGAATATGCCGCTGGCGATCCTCCGAAGAGCATCGCATGGAAGGTTTCAGCGCGCCGTGACAAATTGATGACAAGACAGTACGAATCTGAAGTTCCTGTGCGGCTGCAATTGTTTGTCGATGGATCGATCGGGACGCGCACGGGGGGGTTTGGGTTACGACTGCTGGATCAGATGAATTTTGTGGCTGCCAGTGTGGCGCAAGCGGCAATTTCCGCGGGTGACCCGGTCGGGGCGATGTTGTTTGATGAGCGTGGCCTGCGGCGTGTTCCGGCGGCGACAGGCGATCGTGGTTTTCATCGACTGCTGGACGCATTGTCTGAATTCAGCGTCAACCCAGCCCCGATTCCGGATCGACTTACAAATCGATTGATTGAAACCGCGTTGGGAGTTGCGGCGGACCAGTTTCCTGAACTTTTGGATGAGCGGGTCAATCACGTCCCTTTTCTGCTGTTTCCGATCTCACCATGGGCCCATCGTAGGCTCCGTGAAAGGTATCGCCTCGCGGCTGTCATCGCGTTGTTGTATGAATTATCACCTGCGAAACAATTGCAACTTGTGTCTGACGATCCGCTGATGGCCACCTATGCTCAACACTTTCTCAGTCAATCCGGAATGTCATGGATGGAGCCTGTGATCTCGATTCGCAATCGCGGTTTTCATGACGGTATGGCACGGATGGAAATCTTGAGTTCTGCCTTGGCACGCGCCGTCTCACAAGCTAAAGACAATGAAGTGTTTGTTGTATTTGCAGACTTACTGGAATGCGTACCAAGCCTGTCGCACCTGATGCCAGCCGTCAAGATGGTACTGGCTCGACATCATCGCGTAGCGTTTGTCTGTCCGTCGCCCACATTTTTGCGGCCCACGGTAGAATCGACGGTCATCCGTTCCTTGGCTACTGAAGATTTGCTCTTGGCAGCTGAACAAATTCGCACGCGTGAATTGGCTGCAAGGCTCCAGTTCGAACTGCGACGCGTTGGGGCGACCGTCTCAATTTCCGGGGAATCTAGTGCGATCCATTTGGTCCTAGGCCAAATGTCGCTCGCCCGCACTGGCCGCATGGCCACCGGAGGGGTGCGATGAACCGACCAGATCCATCTGTGGTTACTCCGACGGTTCTCGAACCCACGCACGAAACATCACAGTTCGGCGGACTTTTAATCATCTCCGTGCTCGCATCGGCAGCTGGAATTCTGTTTTTACTGGCCCCGCATATGGGATGGCCGCTCAGGTTTTTTTTGACAGCCATCATTCTGCTGACGATGAAGTACTGGGGCGGTGTCATGGTATTGATCGCCGTTCAGGCGGATCTATTTTTCCGCGAACCGCCACGTAGCGCAAATTTTCAAGGCGCCACGGGACTGCTGGCTGTCTTTCTGATTGTGACACTGTTGATGTTCATCAACCGTAATCGGGAGTTATTGAAACACGCTGCCAGCCGTCCGCTGAGCTCCATCTTCGGTTTGATTGTGTCGGCCTTCAAGGGCGAAATTGTCTTTGATTCTAGCAAAGCCGTGCGTCAGGTTCCGCAAATGCTGGGAGCGATAATTCGCGCTATTGCATTGCTGGTTGGCTGCGTGTTTGTGTCTCAGATCCTGCTCAACACGCTTCCCAATCGGCGGACTTTTAACGAAGATCTGCGGGGATGGATGCTGGATGAAACGTCCGTTCTGCAATGTTCGTTGCTGTTGAGCGGGATAATTGCTGCTTGGATCGTGTGCCATGAAATCTTTTGGCGACAACTGACCCGCGACCAATCGCGGCTTTATTTGCGCTCGGTGTTTCTGACGATTCATCACGCAGATTTGCGGATGATTGTCCGCGGCCGTCTGCATCTGCGTCAAAAGTCAGCTCTTGAAAAAAAGGAACGTGAAGCGGCCGCTTTTTCCTGCAGGACCGAAAACTTACCGGAGTTCCGTCGATGATGTTCTGGATACGCGAAATTGTAGGCTGGGTATTAGTCGTCGCCGCGTTGGTGGTGATGCAGATGGGGCTCAACTTCGCACTAAGTTCAGGCAGCCCGAAGATTGTAGAAGCATCCGTTGTGATTTTTGCGTCACTCGGATTGCTCCGCAGTGGCATCCTGCTGATCAGAATTTCGACTGCTGCCAGAATCTGTAAGCTTGATCGACAGCACGAGAAATCACCGTAATCTTAGATCGGGCGAACGACATCGACCCCGGTCAAAATTAAAACGGCGGAGCTTCGAATTCGTTGGGTGCGGCCGGGGCCTTTTGCTGGATGGGACGCAGTGCCGGGCGCGGGACCAACGGTGATTGTCCGCTGCCTGGCGGGAGCGGTGCCCCGAGACCGTCATCCTCGCGGCTGATGTGCTCTTCAGGCAAGGCCTCTCCCGGTTCTAGTTGCATCTCAAACAAAAATCGCGACGGGACGGTTTCGCGACGTTTGCCCCATTTCATGCGTGACTTGGCGCGCGTGAGCGTGAGGTGGTCCATTGCACGAGTGACGCCGACATAGGCCAGCCGGCGTTCTTCGGCAATGTCTTTTTCGGAATCGGCATCAATGCTACGTTTGTGTGGCAGGAAGCCTTCTTCCATGCCGACCAGATAGACACGAGGAAACTCGAGCCCCTTGGCCGAATGCAGCGTCATCAGCCGCACGGCATCCTTGTCCTGTTTCTGATCGCGGTCAGCTTCATCTTCGCGATCCATCAAGGCTGTCGTTTCCAGAAAGCCTGAAAGCGAAGGATCTTCTGTTCGTTCTACGTACTGGCCGATGGAATTAATGAATTCTTCGAGCACCGTTTTGCGAGTTTCCTGCTGGGCTTCCTCTTTGTACTGTTTGATGATTTCGGCTTCATAGTTGATTTCGGATACGAGGCGACGACAAATTTCTGCCAAATGCTGCGGGGTTTCGTGCATTGCAGCGGCATAGCGTTGGAGCAGACTGCGAAATTCCGACATCGCTTTAAGAGCCTTGGCAGGGATCGCTCCAGCCGCACTGGCTTCAGGCAGGATATCCCAAAATGAACAGCCCTTCTTGACTGCCATCTGAATTACTTTTTCTGTTGTTGTTGCTCCGATACCGCGTGCCGGAGTATTGATGATTCGCAGCAGACTGACTTCGTCGCGTGGCTGGTCGATGGTCTTCAGGTAGGCCAGTAGGTCGCGAATTTCACGACGGTCATAAAAAGACTGGCCACCGACCAGTAAGTACGGAACCTGCTGTCGACGAAACTCCTGTTCAAAAACTCGGGGTTGTTCGTTGGTGCGAAACAGAATCGCCACCTGTTTCGCCTTAACCCCTAGTTCGCTCGTTAAATAGGCGATCTCACTCACCACATTTTCAGCTTCCGCCGTTTCATCGTCGAACACGTGGATGCGAATCGGGGATCCGAATTTTTTGTTGGGGATCAGCGTCTTGTCGTGCCGCTGCTTGTTGTGCTTCACCAGCCGATTTGCGGCTTCCAGAATTTTGTCGGTGCAGCGATAGTTGTTTTCGAGCCGCACAACTCGAGCCCCCGGAAAATGGCCGGCAAAATTGATGATGTGCTCAACATCTGCACCACGCCACCCGTAAATCGACTGATCATCGTCGCCCACCACACACAGATTTCGATGGGGCTTCACGAGAGCTTCAATCAGTTGAAACTGAACTCCATTCGTGTCCTGATACTCGTCAATCTGGACATGATCAAATTTGGACTGGTGCCGTTGTAATACGGCTGGGAATTCCTGAAACAGCTTAACAGTGAGGAGTAGCAGATCGTCAAAATCCACGGCTCCACAAGCGCGAAGTTGTTTTTGATAACGCTTGTAGCCCATGGCAGCAATCAGATCGAAATCCGTTTCGGTGTTGCTGCTGGCTTCGTGATCCTGAATGCCATGCATTTTCCAGCGACTAATGCGGTTAATCAGGTCACTTGGCTTCATGGCCCCGTCGCCGAGACGAATGTCGCGCAGAGCCGTGCGCGCGGCGGATTCCTGATCGTTGCGGTCGTAGATGGCGAATTTCTTGGGATAACCTAGACAATCGATGTCTTCCCGCAACACCCGCACGCAATACGCATGAAACGTCGACACCACCGGACGTTGCTTAAACTGGCGTCCAATCAGCTGAATGGTCCGCTCCTTCATTTCTTTGGCGGCCTTATTCGTAAAGGTCACGGACAAAATTCGATCTGGACGAATTCCGTGCGCAATCAGATTGGCCATGCGATACGTAATGACACGGGTTTTCCCCGTGCCTGCGCCGGCCAGCACCAGCAGCGGCCCCGCCAGAATTGAGGCCGCTTCACGTTGTGGCGGATTAAGTCCAGACAAATTCACCATGATGCAACACTGATCCATGCCATTGAAGGCGCCAAATGTCGGCAGAATACCCGCAACTTTCGCCGCAGTGGCGAGGCAGGCTACTACGGAGTCTACTCGAACGCAATTCAGTGCCGTAGGGTTCGTCCAACTCCGGCCTGACATCGTTCCATTTCTGCAGAATCTGCATTTCCCCCTCGCAACCGACGCGCATTAACCCTCCGTTGCGATCCTTTCTGCCGACGCGACGCCATGTGTTCGGTTGAAAATGCCGAACACAGAACATTTCCATCGAAAGCGCAAAAATCGTAGTTCTATCTGTCTGGACAGCACAAACCCACCTGCGATATCAACCGCCCGCCCCGTCAGACCGGCACACGAATCACTTGAGACGCAAATCGGTCTGACATGGTAAAAACAGGAACTCTGAGTCATGGACGATTCAAAGTTTTGAAACAACAGGTTAGCAGTGCAAAGTGTTCGCACGTTCGTTTTGCTGTCTCAATGAACCCAGATTTCTGAATCGCAGATTCAGTGACGCTGAGTTTTAAAAAAGGCAACAAGGCTTTGTCTTCGATGGAACCAGCGGACTTCGGCATTCTTTGCCGAAGAGGTTCAGTGGAAGAAACGCGACGAATATCCGCAAGGCAGAGTTACAAATAATAACAAACAGATCGAACAACACTGCGGAGTGCCGTTCGGAGCTCAAGGAATCACCACAACATCGATTGACAGGAAGCATGACTGGGGATTTATGAATCTGTTTTTTAGATTCATAACATCGGTCATCAAGATTTTTGTCGAAAGAAACTGTTGTAGCGATTTTTCTGAACTTCGATACCAGTCGGACCGATAATCAACGATACGGAATGTATCTTGAGTTTCGGGCACTTGCTGTTCGTCACGGAGGATTGAATGGCTACTAAGGTCAATGAAGACGTTACTGATGTGTGGGTTGTCTACAAGCAGGATCAGAGCAACCAAGAGTTGCGGAACCGCTTGATGGAGCGATATTTATCGCTCGTAAGATACAACGCGGAACGAGTCTGGGCAAAGTTGCCTGAAGGCGTCGATCTGAATGACTTAATGTCAGCCGGGGTCTTTGGTTTGATGGATGCCATCGAAGCCTTTGATATGGAACGCGGTGTTAAGTTCGAAACCTACTGCGTCCCTCGTATTCGAGGGGCAATGCTGGACGAACTGCGGACGATGGACTGGGTTCCCCGGCTTGTGCGGAGCAAAGCTAGTAAGGTGGAAGCCGCACGAAAGGTCGTGGAAGCTCGTGTTGGTCGTCCGCCGACCGAAGTTGAAATCGCCGAGCAGATGGGCTTGCCGATTCATGAATTCGAGCGAATGAAATCGGACGCCAGCGCCGTAAATCTGGTGAGTCTCGAAAAGAAATGGTACGAGACGGACAGCTACAAGGATGTTCGTGAAGTCGATGTCGTGGAAGACATTAAGTGCGAAGACCCAACGGTGGGCATCCAGAAAATGGATCTGATGCGACTGGTCACGAAGGGACTCAATCGCAACGAACGCCTCATTATTATTCTGTATTACTACGAAGAACTTACGATGAAGGATATCGGCAACACTTTGGGGTTGTCTGAATCCCGCGTTAGCCAGATGCACTCCAGTATCGTCGCTCGCCTGAAAGAACAATTGGAACGCCGTCGCCCAGAATTTGACTGATTGTGAATTCTAGGCAGATCATGAAACACGCATACGCCTAGCACAGTTTTCTGTGCCGGGCGTTTTTTTGCGCGCGGCGAAATTTACTGAAACGACCCCGAGACGTCCGGGATAATCGCAGTGGGCTCTCCCAGAATTTCCAGCCATACGATGTTCAACGTCGCTGGAGATTCATGATTGGATGATCTGCATAACACGCTCAGGAGATTGAACTCCGTAAGCCGGCCGGTAACATCGAAGGCAAATTCCGCATCCAGACTGGCAGCACACTCCACAATGTTGGTTCCATTGATCAGCACGGTATGAGGCATTTCACTGACCTGCAATACAATCCGGAGTGTGGTTGTGCCGTCGATGCCTGTCGGGCAATGAAAACCTCGATTCAGCAGTACGCCAGCCGCACCTCGCGATTCTGAAAGCGTAAACGGCAACTGACAGCGAATCACTTCGCCGACGGGCTGGCCGTCGGTCTCAATCAATTGTGCTTCCCAAGGCCCAGCTAGGCGAATTCGGTGATTTCTCATAACGCAGGGTCTGCTCTGTTCAATTCGCTTAACTGCCGGAAATCAATTGCGTCAGGAACAATTCCGAATCCGCGATCGGTTTTGGTTTGTTGCCATCCCATTCAACAAGTCCCGTTTGTTCGATGACAAATATGGCAGGCCTGATGTCAGCGACGGATTTTGTTGAAGGCAAGATTGCCGTACCCCACATGACTGAGCTGGAGTCCGGATATCCAGATCGCGTGTCGTGCAGCACTGGAAACGGAAAATTTTCAGCCTGCGATTTGAACTCAGGAGTCATCGGCGTCGAAATCGCAATCAGTCTGATCCCCGTCCGCTTAATCGCCGGGGCAAACTCCCGAATTCGCCGCATCAGGGGATCACCGTTAAGTCCGTGACTGGAATCAAAGAAAACCAGCACAATTCGATGCCGATGCAAATAGCTTTGCAGGTTCGCCTGTCGGCCATTTTGATCGAGCAACTGAAATGTTGGTGCGGGCCGCTCATCTACAAACATCGCAGTCACCTGCACGACATCACGCGGTGTCAAAATTCTCCACGCCGTGGCTGTGACGACCAACAGCAGCACGCTGCCAAAGAATTTTTCCCGAAGTTTCATTGACCCGCCATGTGTGTGATTGAATTCCGACATCGTGAGAGCAACTTGATACTCCGCAGGGGTCTAAGTGCGGCCTTTGCTTGGCGCCGAAGTCGTGTGACTTCAGCTTGCATGCTGGCAGGCCTCCGAATTCTTACGAATCAGGCCACATCTCTGTGCACCGGCCGTGAGTATAGCAACACAAGTGCAAAGGGCCATCTGTTGCCGCAAGAAATCGTACGGTACGCCACCTCTCATCTTTGCGACGGACTCAGTCAGGCACATGAGTTAGGTCTCATCCACCGGCATCTCATGCCGGCGAACGTGGGGAAGCAGAACGCTCGACTCACAACAATTCGATAATTGGGGTACCTTCGGGAAGGAGCGGGATTGGTCGACCAGCGTTCGTCACGGTGTATCGTGTTAAGTCGATTCCCAAATGTCGGTAGATGGTGGCAAGGACGTCGGTCGGCGAGACCGGGCGATTGGCGGGAACCTCACCGTTGGCACTGGAAGTACCGATCACTTGGCCAACTTGGAGTCCACCGCCGGCAATTAAAATACTCATCAACGAGCCCCAGTGATCACGACCACCGGTAGGGTTAATGCGTGGAGTCCGGCCAAATTCTCCCCAGACAACCAAGAGAACTTTGCGATCGAGACTGCGTTCGTAAATGTCGGTGATTAAGGCTGCGAGCATCTGATCGAGCGGTGGTCCCGAAATATCCATCCCGCGTGAGGGGCCGTCAGTACCGTCAACCGGCCGGTGATCGTTGACGATATTTCGGTGCCAATCCCAACAGAGTGAGTCGGGGGCGGTGTTAAGCGTCACAAAAGTGACTCCCGATTCAACCAACCTACGAGCCAATAAACCCATTTGCCCCCAACGATGTCTCCCATAGCGATCACGTGTCGCCGTTGATTCTTCATTAAGATCAAATGCTCGGCGGGCAGTTCCACTAGTCAACATCTCCAATGCAGTTTGCATAAAACTGCCATTTCCGTCGAACGCACGAACCATCTCGGCTTGTCGTGAGAATCGGTCAAGGTTCAGTAATAGTGATCGTCTGTCGGCAACGCGTGCTAAGGTGAAATCGTCTGCAAGTGTAAGGTTCGATGTTGCACGGATAAGCTTTTCCTGCTGAAAATCAGGCTGAAACGAATCTTGCAGAATCGTGAATGGCGCGTGCTGAGATCCCAGATACGCGGAACGCATCACGGTCGCAATTTCTGGATTCCTAGTTTGTTCTTCAGAGAGCAGGACATAGGGCGGGACTCCGGGATTGATAGCCCCTCGAAACCGTGATACGATCGAACCCGACGATGGATGCGTGCTTCGGTTGCTTTCGTTGGGATAACCTGTTGAGCACCAATGTGCACCGGAAAAATGATTGTTTGTCGCATGCGTGACCGTACGAATGATGGCTGCCCGATCAAGAACCATCGCCGTGCGCGGCAGCGTCTCACAAAATGACACGCCCGGCAACTTCGTCTGAATTGTCGAGTATGGACCGCGGATCTCCGCAGGAGCTTCTGGCTTTGGATCAAATGTCTCAAACTGACTCGGTCCACCGCCCAACCACACTTGGATGACAGAAGTATCAGGTGTTGATTGCCCACGCGACTCAGCTTGAGCTTGAAGTTGGAGGATGTCCTCCAACGCCAGACCCACACCACCCGCAGTTAAACTTGCCTGTAAAAAATGACGCCTCGACCGTGGCATATGACTCTTCATAGACTTCTCCCTACAACTGAAGTCCCATGCAAACGCGTCCAACGACCAGAGGCGTCGGCGTTGTACGTTTCAGCACCGTGTAATTTATTGCAAATAGTCAAACAGCCGATTCTGACTTCGTCGGTCTTCTTCGAGTGAACAGCTTCGTCTCTGTCGCAACACTTCAAACACTGTAGCCCACTTTTTGTAATGCCTGCTTTCGCGCCAGCTAGGTGCGAGGGTACCAGCGACTGGAAGCCAATGCGAGAGAAGTCGCACGGCAAAATTGACCGTGATGTGGGTCGGTGGCACCATGGCGGAGTCAAGTCTCCAATCCCATCATTTGGCGGTGCTCAAGACCTGCTCCTTCAAGCCCCGAAGTCGAGTTAGACTTTTTAAGGTTTCACAATACTGTGGTTCTCCCACGTCTCGTCGAAATAGCCTGCACGCATGACTTCCTCAGGAAATACAGAGGAGGTTGGGTGCCATTGATCTGATCCGGGTAAGATTTTCAGCATGGCCCAATCGCCCAGACGCGGAAACAGCAGATAATTGAACGCCGCGAACTCCTTCTCATGGAACGTGTGGCCGCTGTTGATGACAAGGTAGCGGTTGGTAGCGAGCGGGCTGGCACAAATGAAAACGGGCGCGTGGTGCTGCGCGGGATACGTGTCTTCGTAGATGCTGACGTCATCGGGCGTCCAGTTGACAGGTAGATCAGGCAATGCCTTGGTGATCCACGAGTTGCTTCCGGGATCGCCAAAGAGAATCAAGTGTTTATCGCGCACATCGGCTTCGGTCACCTCGGTATCGTTCTTGACCGGCAGCTTGCCTCGCATGTAGCGCGCCCATTCATATTCGAAGCGTCGTAGGCTAGCCAATGCCCACGCATTCACTTCAGAGTTCCATGGTTTCCCAGTACCACGCACGCATAGGAACGGTGTGCAGAAAGCATCATCAATGGGCCCTTGAAGGCCTAGGCGCTTTCCGGTGGATACCACGTCATTGCGTTCACCAAGGCATTGCCATTCACCGTTTTGCTGTGAGAAAACGAGTGCCGAATTGTGTTTCGGGAAGGCAACCTTCATTCCCGCAATGCTCAATCCTGCGCCAGCCTTTTTCAGCATTGGTGGATGAATGGAAAACTGCGTGATATTTGTCGGAGCCGCAATCTCGATACTGCCATCATCGGCCACGTTGGCTATGATCTCCGCGCGTTCGTAGTGACGATTGATCGCGATTATTTCGAGCCAGTGACAACGGTTGTACTTCAGCGTCCAAGTGACGAAGCGAAGGTGCCGCGGTGCATGGTCGAGCCCCCTTGCGGTATATTCGGCGATGCAACGCATCTGCTCGGCGTGTGTCACAGGATCAATGACATGGCCCGTGCCCGGCGAGATCAGATTGACGAGTTGCAATTTCTCCTTCGCAAACGCTTCTCCCATAATGACGTGGGCCTGAAAGAACACGTCTTGGTCACCGATGGCCGCGATCGTGGGCACGACACCGGCATTCGCGGCATAGTCGACCGAATCCAGCATGTGCAGCCCTCGTTCTTGGTGCTCAGGCAATGGGCCGACTTTGATGAATCCCGGAATCGGCGTCTCGGAAAAGCGATGCGTATCGACATATCCGCAATATGGCCCTAACGCGACAAAGCGATCCGGATGCTTTAATCCCAGATGCCACGTGCCGGACGCACCCATCGACATGCCGCGGAGGACGATGCGGTCTCGATCAATGCTGTAGTTGCGACAGACCGCTTCAATCGCTTCGAACACATCCGTCTCACCCGCCCAACGATAGCAATTCTCGACGCGACCTAGCGGATGAAGTTCGATAAAGTCGACATCCGGCGCAGGTTTGTCATGCTCATCGCCTGCGTTAAAACGGGCACCGAATCGAAGTTCGCTGATACCTACGGGTTTTGAACTGCCGTGCAGCACAACATCGAGACGCATGGGGCGGGTGCTGTCGTAACTCTCCGGTACGATTACGCCATAGGGTTGCGTTGAGCCATCGACCGCAGAAACAAAGCCCCGTACGACTTTGCCCTTCTTTGTGGTCCAGTCTGTCTTTTTCGCTGCGAGTCCTGCGGCGCGTCGCAGCCCGCTAGCGAGAGCCTGCTTCACCAACGCTTCATCGCTTGGCGTCAGCGGAGTGTCATATCGCAGGGCCCAGACAACGCCTTTGTGAAACAACTCGACATCGGCATGTAAATCAGGATTTGCTGGATTGAGGTTTGCAAGCTTTGCCTCGAGCTGATTCGCGGTGTCCTGTAGTTCTTCGCCTAGAGCCACTGCGGCGAACAGGATAAGACTGGAGATCGTGAGCAATGTCTTCATCGCTGCGAGGGCTATCATGAATGTGTGACCCGTTTGCCTAGTCGTCATGGAGGTGCCTTAATGAGAAATCTCAGTCCGCAGAATTGTCGCCCCGTGAGTCGGCAATGGTGGAGCAGGACACTCTGTCGAATCGTAGTCCCGTTGAAAATGTCCACAAGCGTAGTTCTGAAATCTATGGTCGCGGCCTTAGCGCAGCAACGCGATTTCAACATTGAGGCCTGGGCCAAATCCGAGCATCACGCAGGGAAGACTCGCGTTGCGCGTGCGCAGTTCGTCCAGAATGAACAATACCGTCGGCGATGACATGTTGCCACAGCGTTGGAAGACGCTGATGGAGGGGTCAATCTGGGCATCGGAAAGTTCTGCGGCTGCGACCGTAGCGGCCAGGATTCTCGGGCCACCGGGATGAATGGCCCAGCTCTTGATTTCACTCCGCGTCAGGCCATTCCGCCCCAGAAATTCATGGAGAGCGCCGGGCAGCGAACGCGTGATTACGCCGGGAACCTCGGGGGACAAAGTCATTTGAAATCCGTTGTCTCCAATTTTCCATGTCATCAGCTCGCTCGTGTCAGGAATGACAAATGAGTAGTTGTCCACAAGCCGGCCGGGAAGCTTTTGTGAGTGGCCGTCGCTGTGAGCGGTTGCGCGGCCGATGATTGTGGCGGCACCATCTGCGAAGAGTGAATTTGCCACGATCTGCTGCGGATCCCAGCCATACTGATGATGCAGCGTGCAGAGTTCCACGGCACACATAGCGACAACAGCGTGCGGGTTGGCTGCGGCGAAACTATGGGCCACGCGGAGGCCGTTCAGGGCGCCGTGACAGCCCATGAAGCCAACGTGCGTCCGCGCAACGCTCCGGGCAAATCCGAGATTCTCAATCAGATACAAATCTACGCCCGGAGCGCTGAAACCGCTGCAGGAGACGGTGATCAAGTGGGTGATTTCGCTCGGATCGATATTCGCTTCCTTGATGGCTTTGGCAGTGGCTTTCAACGCAATCTTGGGGGCCTCGATCTCGAAGCGATTCATGCGTTTGGCGGTGCTCGGTCCGCGATCTTCAGGTCCTTTGACAAATTCGAAGAAGCGTTCGGCAGTCGCTTCATCGTCCGAAGAGGATTCTAGCAGCACACTGTGACGCGATTGGACACCAGCCCGGCGATACAACGCCTCAATCAGTCCTGTTGGATTTTTTGAACCCGTTAATTCTGGCGCAACACAGGTGGTTGCGAATGTCGCCATGCCGGCTTGTGAAATCGAATGCTCGGGCAACGCTGTGCCAAGGCCAAGTATCTCAAGACTGTGCATCAAATAATTTCCAAGGCTTTTGGAACCCGATTGATCCGGTTGACCAGATGCTGGGTTAACGACGGGAAAAATTGGCAAGTTGTCATCACTGGTGGCAGCAGCCATCGATGTCGGAGAGTTGCTGACAACAAGCGACAGATCTTCTGCTGAGTGCGCGTGATATCATGGAAGGACGATTGCCAGCCTCTGACGAGTTCATCCGACCAGCTATTGCGAATCGCTGAGACCACGAAAGGGATTGCGGCCGTCGCTGCCGTAAGAGCCCAGGCCATACCTTCACCAGTAAATGGTTCGACGTAGCCCGTGGAATCTCCCAGCAGGAACAGGCGATGCCCTGCGATGCGTCGGGCGGATCGAGTCAGCGGGACCGTGCCTTTAATGGTGGCACTCCGGAGTTCCTGCGGCATTGGAACACCTGCTGAACGAAAGATATTTGCGAGGCAATCCAGCGGCGAATTCGACTTGTTCAGGTACGAGGGATCGATTGCGGCGGCAAGATTCAGTTGGTTGTTTTCGATCTCTACAACCCCCGCATATCCCTGCGGCGCCACGGCCATCAGCACTTCACTTTGTTGGATCCACGCATCAGCAGCTGTACGAGGAAAAACGGCTCCCAGACCGATGCGGGAGCCAAGCACGGGCTCGGCGGTAAAAGATGGAAGAAGATGGAGGCTGGGATGGCCGAGCCCATCGCAGACGAGGACGATTTTTGTCGAGAGTTTCGCCTGCCGCGACGCGTGCCTGTCAGCATCGGTTTTGGGGGGGCAATTGGCAGCATGCGGATGCTGGAATCGCAGGAGAAGCGTGCGTTCTTCCGGGAGATCCAACATGCGAGAGGCAATGGTTTTCCGGGGAATTTTATCGGATTCGATCGGCTGAACCGCTGCCGTGACTTCGTCTATGAATTGACAACCGGAAGCAATTGCTTCAGTGACAAGCCACTGATCCATTGCGCGCCGTGAAACCGCAAAGCTCGTCGGCATCGTGACATTGAGTTTGCGGCCGCGATACCGCACGGCCAGCGACGACGTTGTCGCCGGTTGAAGTTGTCGCAGTCCGGATTCCAAGCCTGCCTGCTTGAGTAATTGGAATGCGCGGCCATTCACGCAACAACCACAGACTTTGTGACGCGGAAAGCGGTGCCGTTCCAGCAGCACTGTTCGCAATCCCGCGCGCGAACACAACAAGCCAGCCATTGAACCGGCGATGCCCGCTCCAATAATTGCGACATCGTAATCTTGAGCGTCGATGGTATGACTATTCGACATTGACGTCGCAATCGTTGGGACGCCAAGCCATCGTGAATCGTTGCGGCCAGTGATGCTCCAGCGTGGCGAATTGAAGTCCAGCCTTTGCGGCTATGCCCAACGCCTCGTTCGAAGTAAATGCACCTTCGACAGACATTGGCCCATCAACATGAACGACATGGCATCGCGTAAGAATTCGGCAACCTAGCCACGCGAGCCAATAACCAAGCCGCGTACGTCGTAGATCATCCACGAGGACTAGTTGCGTTGCCGCCGCTCTCATGCGTTGCAGTAACAGAATGGCATCTGCATTGTTCAGATGATGCAGAAACAAGCTGCACATCACGACATCGTATTTGGGCTGAGGAAAAGGCTGCTGCAGGGCGTCGCACTCAAAGAATCTGACGTTGTCATAATTAGCCACTGCTGCCTCGTCTGTGGCAAAAATCACAGCGGTGGGGCTGATGTCGCATCCATCGATCATGATCGAAACGCCACATCGTTTCGCGTGACTTGCGAGGCGAATGGCAAGATCGCCACTGCCAGCGGCAATGTCCAAAATGGTCAGTGGGCCTTCACCCGGATTCAGCAAGGCCTGTTTGCGGATTTCTTTCCAGACCGTTCTGTCTGATCGACTCCAGCAGTTAATCCGTCTCAGTCCTGCCAATGCCTGATGATGAGTGGCTTCGTTCAGCGACGGATCATCCATTAATTCAGATTGGCGATTTCGAGAGGAGAGATGAGTCTGCATGATGCGACCGATATTCAGGCTAACTCTGATTTAACAATGTCAGTCAGGAGTTGCCTTAAAAGCAACAGAGGTTAAACGTTCACAACACGCGATGAATCGCGGTCTTCGGACTAGCAGAAGCGCTGCGAATCACTGATTGAATGGTCTGTGAAGGCTTGCTCAAGATCTTCTGAGCCCTTGAGCTTGGCATGCAGAAATTTGATGTCCAGCCGTTTTCGATTGACATCATCGGCGGACGTGGCCCATGAACCCGAATCATACCTCAACCAAGGTGCCAGTACTATCGGCGAAATTCTGGGTTTCGACTCCTAGACGCTGCAGCATGGTGACAAACAGATTTGAGAGTGGGATGTCCTCGCGTGTGGCGGCCTGTTGCCACGGTTCGGTGCCCCCGTCCCAAGCGCCTCCCGCTTGATCTTGACCGGCGTAATTGAGGTACTGCCCATGCTTGAACCCCATGTTTCTGCCGCCGGTTAGAATCAACGGATAGTTGCGGGACAGGTGAAAAGCACTCGAGGCGGAACCGAATAGCAGCAGGGTGTTGTCGAGCATATTACCGTTGCCACCGGGTTCGGCAGTCGCCTTTAGCTTTTCGGCGAAGCGTCCGTATTCTTCGCTGAGGAATCGACAGTAGGTGCCAAAGTTCTGCCAGCCGCCAGGTTCCTTCGTCTCGTGTGTCAGTTGATGAGTCAGATTGAACCCCACAGCGCGAGCCAGATAGTCACTGACGCCGATGCCGTTTTCTCTGCCGATCTGGTACGTCGCAACTCGCGTAGAATCGGTCTGAAAGGCGAGGTAGATCAGTTCGAACATCGTCTGGAGATAACCCCGTGGATCTTCATGTGTGATGTCGAGTTTCAAGTGATCGACATTCACGGTGGGGAACGGAATATTGAACCACCGTTTTGCCTTTTCGACTTTGACCTCGGTGTCGCGAACCGACTGGAGATATTCGTCCAGCGACTTCTGATCGGAGGTCGACAGTGTCGTTCGCAAAGAATTTGCATCAACCAGAAGATCATCCAATGAACTTTGACTCAGCGCGAGACGACGGGCTGCGTCATCATCGCTCTTCACAAACAGTTGGTCAAAAATCCGCTTAGGCCGATGCTCTGCGGGAATCGCTCGCCCGCTGCGATTGAACGACACGGTGTGCGTACCACGTGGGGTTCCCGTACCACCATCGGTTGACATGACGAGCGATGAAAAGCGAGTTTCCGCCCCAACGTGCGCGGCAAATTCTTGATCGAGCGAGATGGAGTTTGTGTAATCACCCGAAGGCCCTGTGGGCGCACCGGTGAGAAACTGGTCAGCATTTGAATGGCCGTGGATGTTTCGCGCCGAGGGATGCGATAAACCTGACAAAACCGTCATCTCATTGCGAAGTGGCTCCAGTGGCTCAAGGCATTTTGTGAGCTTGAAATCCTGCCCATTGCCATGTGGAAACCACGCCCAGTCCTGATACGCTGGGTCTTCTGCCAGCGGCATCGGCACGCCGTCAGGCATATAGAAACAGGCGAGCCGTTTTGGTGTCGCGGGCTGTTCAGCGGCACTGACGCGCTTGGCAAGGGAAGCAAACCAAGGCAGTGCGAGTGCGACTCCAGAACCGCGCAGGAACCTGCGGCGATCGAGCGATGCAAGATTGATTGGCATGGTGTTCTCTTTCTTAATTAGACGCTGAGTTTCACCCACCCTTTGGGAGCATAGATTCTACTTCGATTGAAATAAATGGCTAGTCACAATCAGCGTGACCATTGTCGCAAGTCCATCCCCTTGGGTACGAAGATCGGCCGTGATTTGGTCCACACTGGACCAATCCCCAAATGTCAAAGGTCGTCCGAGTGCATACGTGGACATTTTATAGACCATGGCGCGGGCAAACTGGTCCTGTCGGTTCTCCAGCAGAAACCGTTTCAGTCCGTCGACACCGTCGAGCTTCTGACTATTAAAGAGCAAACTAGACGCATCGACTTGCTTCCCTTGAATTTGCGTTCGCCAGTTTCCCACAGCGTCAAAATTTTCGAAAGCGATTCCCCATGGATCAATCTTGGCGTGACACGACATACAGGCCGCCTGATTTCGATGATTTTCCATCCGCTGCTTCAACGTGAGTTTAGCAATTTCGGGATCAGCAAGATCGATCACGGGAACGGCTGGCGGTGGCGGCGGTGGCGGATCGTTTAAGAGACTTTTGAGAATCCAGATGCCGCGTTTGAGCGGATGCGAATCTTTGCCGTCCGAATTCATGGCCAGCAGACCGGCTTGGGTCAGCAATCCGCCGCGATGTTGATTCGGATCGAGCGCCACGCGCCGAAAGTGGTTCCCGTCGACGTGACTCAGTTCATAGTGATTTGCTAGTCTTTCATTGGCCATGGTGTAGTTTGCATGCAAGAAATCGAGCACACTGTGATTGTTGTGCAACACTTCTTGAAAGAAGGCGATCGGTTCCTGTTGCATCGCGTCTTTCAAGGCAGGGTCGAACTGAGGGTAGATCGTCGCATCGACGTGCAGGTAATCGAGCAACTGCATGCCTAGCCACTGACGAACAAACTGTTGTGAAAATCGTCTGGATCGTGGATCGGCGAGGAGTCGTTTGACTTGGCTCGCTAAAACATCACGATCGCTGAGTTGGCCCTTCGCCGCCAGTTCTAACAGCTCGTCATCGGGTGTGCTGCACCACAGGAACATCGAAAGACGGGTCGCTAATTCTGAATCGGACAACCGCTCGACGGTTGTGTCTCCGTTGTCTCCGTGCGGCTGGTCTGAATTAACAAGATAAAGGAACTTTGGCGAGGAGAGAACTGTCGCTAGAACTTCAAGAATCGCCTCTTGGAAGGAACTACATGCGGGGCGAATCTGCGTGAACAAGGCCAGTTTCTGGTCGACCTCTGCCACCGTGACAGGCCGCCGCCACGCTCGCGACATGAAACGTGTGAGCACTTCTTGCGCGAAGACAGACTCGTCTGCTTGATGGTCACTGTTGAAAAAGATACGCGTGTGCGAATCTGGCGGCCACTGCTCGTAAACTGGTGCCGTGATCTCCACAAAATCAAGCTGAATGTCACCGTGCGAGACCGAGCTGTTTACGAACTTCACGAACTCCGAAGGACTCGGCAAATCTCCCATCTTCCAAACTTTGCGCATCGAATTCCGGGGGTGAACTTCAGTCAGTGGAATGTCCCATTGATAAAATTGGGGTTGCCCCGGAGCAGCATCAATCACGATGTCTTGAAGACTGATCCGGACGGAGGCCTCCGAGTCGTTGCTTGCCTGCCAACCAAATTCCAGTTGCAGACTGGGACTGCGATCCTGATCGACCGACGTGCGAGAAGCACGGACGCGCACGCGAAGTGTTCCCGCGTCAGGTACAGTGTCGCCAAGTTCGATAATCAACTTTTTGCCAGGAGGGATGACCGCCACGTGATCGAAATTTTCGGGGATGTCGCCGGGCGTTTGCGTGGGGGCCCATGCGTATTTCCCGCCACCGTAATCCCACGAGACTCCCGCGGCGCGTCCTGTACTCAGGTGCCTGTAGTGCGTCCCGTTCGGTCGGCTCTGAAAATCGGCCGTTCGTCGATCGAGTTCCTGTTTCAACATTTCAGGATCGTCTTTATGCTGCTGCCTGATCTGTTCCAGTTCTACTTCCTGAGCGGCCCAGGATTCTGTCGACGCGGCCTGCATGGAGACACCCCAGTAAATCGGGGTTGGCTGCTCACCAATCACCGTTGCTTTCTGCAAGGCACTCAGACTCAAGTCACGGTAGGCTGCAAACTGAATGGACGACATGTGCAGCATTTCAGAACTGTTCTGAAAACCGTCTTCCGATATGGATTCTGGCGGCAAGTCTCTGGCAAAGTCATACGGAAGGCCGAGCAGATCTTGCAGCACGTAGTTGTACTCGTACCGCGTCATTCGCCGGAACGATGAATGCCCCTGCTCTGCCCGTCGCACGGCTGACGCAACTTGGATCTCCGACGAAAGCCACTCGATCAATTTAGTGCGATCATCATCCGTCAGTGTGGATTCAGCGACAGGCGGCATTTCCCCATTACTCAAGACGGCAACAACTTCGAGCCACCAATTCACATCGCTCCCGTGCAAGAGATCGGGATTCAACGTATCGATCCGAATGTGAGCCTCCTGCGTCTCAGGGCCATGGCATTGAACACACGCTTTTTCTAAGATCGGCCGGATGTCCTTTTGGAACGCTGCGAGTTGCGGCTCTGGTGCTTCTGTTCCGGCTGAACGCTGTTGCTGTTTTCGATAATTCGAGCGGATTGTTCCCGCCGTTTTCAGTTCTTCAAGCGTCAGAAGAGTCGAATCACGGCCTGTTTCCCGCGTCTTTTCGTGCTCCACGCTGGGGGCCGGGCCAGCGTTACCACTATTCTGTCCCGTGGCTGCTTGACTCAGGGCGCACAGCAAGGTGGTGAACCAGAGGACGCATCGACATTCTTTGCTTGTGATCATGCAACCAGAGTTTCTTGTGATTTACGAACCAATTCAGCAAGACCAAGTGTCGCCCCAAGCCATCACAAAGCTGGAGTGGTAAGTATTTCGCGTGAGACTTCGAGGTGCGTCTGATGTTCTAGGCATCGTCGCAATCGGTTGTTGGTAAGACTTTCG
Source organism: Planctomycetota bacterium (assembly GCA_003670925.1). Lineage (GTDB taxonomy): Bacteria > Planctomycetota > Planctomycetia > Planctomycetales > Planctomycetaceae > SXXK01. Next base: position 53,693 of record QWQG01000246.1, read on the forward strand.
ACGCGACGCATTCGTTCCTGAGAGACAGCGTGCAAATTTAGGTCGAGGTGCAAACACTGGCGAAGTCAGCTATTTTGGAGTTGCTTGCCTCCCACGTTGCGGACAGCAACTCAGGCATTCAGAGAATAGCCTTGCTTGATGACGTGTTGCAACCTTGTTAGCCCCCAATGCGCTTCCGTTGTCGAAAGTCTTGGAATGTGCCAAGTGGTCAGGCAATTTTTGAGCCCCTTTCGAGACGCTTTGTAACATGTACACCTGCTTTTATTGCATCGGCGAAGCTGTTGCATGCATGGCTAGGCCTCAGCTGACAACAAGCCCATGGACTGCGGTGCGGCAGTGTGAGGGCCGTTTTACGGCGTTTACCTCTTGCTTGGGCGATTGGTATCAACAAGGAATGTACCATTGTTAGCAACTGGAAGGAGTGACATCCAACGCTGCCCGGCAACGGTGGTTGAACGGGAATTCCGTTGGGGGTAGATGCAAATTCCGACCGTGAAATTCCAAGGCTCGTAATAAGGCGCTTGTTTTCCTAACCCCGCTGCAGGATGCATGTACGTAACGTTGCTGAAAACTGAGACGGCGTCGCTCAGCGGGACGCTGCTGGAGGCTGCGACTAGATAACTTCCAAGTCCACCGTCACCGGCTAATCGGCCCGTGGTGGGAGCGCCTGCCGAAACCCACGTGTCCGGTCCCCCAGCATACCATTTGTGATGCCAGTAGGCACTCAACTGATTGATGGGACGAAACGTTGTTGGCCCATAAATTTTGTTCCCAACAGGCGGGATGTTGATATGGCTTTCCAGCACATGGGCAGTGGCAGCGATCCCGAATTCATTGCTGGCACTGAAGGCGTAGCCGAGTTGTCCCCGCAACTGGCTCATGATGGGGTTTTGCCCAAAGACTCCGTACGTGTCATTCACGCTCCAGTCTTGCACAAGACCTGCCGTAATGCGGGAATCATCCGTGGGTTTTCGAAAAAGCCCGTAGGTGAAAAAACCTTGTACCTCAGCTCCGGCCCGATTGCGTACGCGATAGTCCGTTCCTGACCAATCATACACGCCAACGCTGCCACCAGCTTGCAGGCCGATGCCAGTTAAATCGCTGAATGAACCTAAACTGGTAGAGAAATCCAAGCCCGTGCGGATCCCGTTGTTCGACCATCCCCCGTCGGGAGTCCCCATAAAGGAGTCGTAATCAACAAACATCACAAGATTCTGGCGTCGACATTCATCGCTGATTGGCTCTAACCCCTCGAGGCTGGCGTCCCCGCTAAACAAAGGAAGCACATCGCGGATACCTACCCGCGGTTGAGGGGCCGATCCTTTATCGGAGAACACGAGACTGTTCCGCCGATAATCATCGCTGATTGGTTCTAACCCCTTTAAGACGACGTCGCTCCTAAACATTGGCAGGCTATCACCGTGACCCACCTGCGGTTGTAGGGATTGTGAATCAGATGCCTGCTCCGGGAGAGGATGTTCCACAAGCCCTAGACGCGCCTCACCGGTCTTTTCATGGGATCGCAAGGCATCCTGCGGCGGGTAAGTCTTCTGCCGTTGGAATGACGTCAGCCAGTTTTCGGTCTTTGGCGGCGATTCCAAAGCGTCCAGACTAGGGGCCCTCAATAAATCGCTGCTAACAACCGAGTCAATCTCCGGAGCAGTTTGGGCAAAAATATTGCCAGCCACGCCAATCGACAGTCCGAAAAACAACACGAAATGCATAAACTGCTGAGTTTGCGATGGGAAAAAGCCCGTTTGCTGCCGACCGTGGGTTTTCCAACCTGCACTTCTAGTTACTAACATATTCGCCCCGAACGTGCCGATGAGTTTCTCTTATTTGCCGCAAGAATTCGATCGCGATATAAGCGTTTCGAATCAATTGAGCCCGGAATGAATCACTCGAAGTGATACTCCGCGAAGTAATAAGTGAGACCACTGGTGAGCAGGATGCGTCAGTTTGCCGGTACAAAAACAAAGTACCCGAGTGCTCACGCCGCTCCGCTCGTCAGACTGATTTCTGGCCGCGTGGAGGAGAGAACTGTCAATCTCACGGAACTTTACTTGCTGAGATGCTGGAGAAACGATCGACTGTTTTTCGATGCGTTATTCATCTAACCCGAGGTCGGATTATCAGAAATTTCGAAATAGCAGGAAGATTCGTTACATTCTACTCAGGCATTGCAGCTTTCCAGCAATCTTCAGATTCACGCAAAAACGGTCTCTATCGCTGCAAGTTGGCTTTCGACTCGCGACGGCACTTCATGCTTGTCGTGCCAATTTAGGACAGCTTGAACACATTCCGGATCGAATGCCTTGCCAGCGTCTTTCTCGAGGATCTGCTGGACCTGTTCCCATTTTAGGGCCTCACGATACGGTCGCATGGCCGTCATTGCTTCGGTGCAATCCGCCACGGTCAGTATGCGTGTTGCAAACGAAATTTGGTCACCTGCCAGACCGCGGTGATAACCGCGACCATCGAGCCGTTCATGATGAGCCCCCGCCACTTCGCTCAATTGTCGAAAAGCGGGTATCTGCCGCAAAATCTGTTGCGAGTATGCGGGATGTCGACGGATTTGAGCGAATTCTTCATCGGTTGGTTTGCTGGGCTTATCGAGGATGAGGTTGGAAATCGCCAATTTTCCGAGATCGTGCAGCAAGGCTGCACGGCGGATGTCCTGCGTTAAACCGGGGGAACAGCCAAACTCCCCGCAAATTCCGGCGGCGATGTCGGCGACGCATGTAGAATGCTGAAATGTCCACGGTGACTTGGCGTCTACCACGCTGGCAAAGGCGTGGGCGACGCGATCGATGCTGTGATCGTCGGCCAGCAATATGGCGTCTTCCGGCTCCCAGCAACTGATCTCAGCGACCAAATTGGAACTGGCGAGTTGCATTAAAAGGTCTGGGATATATTCAGCCCTTAGCAGACGATCCACCAGTTCCGGATCAAACCATCGCCCACGCCGCGTGCGGGCCATGTCGCAGGCTAAAGACCATCCATGCTCTTGGTTGAAAACCTCCATTGTTTGCGCCAGACAACAGATCCGTCCCAACAGCGAGATTTCATCGCCCTTCCGTCCCAGCGGAGTGCCGCCACCATTCCAATGTTCGTCGAGATCGAGAATGGCGGTTGCCGTAGCTTCGGGTAATTGCAGGTCCCTTGAGATTTCCGCACCTCGTTCGCAGCGGGTGCTTGCCAATTTTATCGCCCCTTGCTGTCCGCTCCGCAGAATGCCTCCCATCTTGAGAAATCTCTTGACGGTGGATTTCTCCACAGCACAGTTTTTCCAACAGTGCTTTAACGTCTCAAAGCCGTTGGTGAAATCGATCATGCGGAAGGAGTGCTTCAGTTGGTGATCATCGGCACCAAAGAGATGTGCCATTTTTGCAGCATTGCTCGAACATCCCAAATCCTTAAACAACAGCCCATAAAACAATGCAGAACGGTCGGACTTTGAAAGCTGCAGGTCAGATGCAAGTCTCATGCCGATGATGCAGGACCGCATGCAATGCCCCCGAGGATGCCCTTGGGTAATATCCAATGCGACCGAAAACGCCGCGCTGATTTCCGAAAACCGAATAATCGGCGCCGGCACAAGCCTTTGCTTTGTTGGCCAGTTGTCGATTGTTTGCGTTTGGATATCCTCTGGGGTATTTGGGAGCGTCATCACCATGGAGTGCACCTAAGTATTCAGAAGGAAATCTATGTTCATAAGTGTACGACTGATTTTTGGCTTTTTTAAAAAAACGTAAAGATAATTACTTAGGTGGAGAACGGTGACGATTCCGTTTTTGATGCAGCACCGGCCGTGATGACCCTCTTAACCCGCGTCTGGGGACGGTATTCCGCGGAACTGAGAATGCCGAAGAAGCCGCTGTCGGGTCTATTTTTCGGGGTGTGTGTGCTTTACTGCTACGGGCTTCGCAGCGGGGTGAGCCAAACATGTCGATGTTTGGTGAAGCACATCAGCGGCATGCACCAGCAGCCTTATTATATCCGTGACGTGGTGCAGCGATCTTGAACCCAACTGGTAGAAATTGCGGCTTTTCGCAAGGAATTGCCGCGGAAGGCAGAAATCTCAAACGAGAAACACGCGTCGCTCGGTGCATCGCGGTCAATGACACGCTGCATTTCCTGATAACCGTTCGACATCTCATGAACCTGAACCCCACCACGCACTCTGCGGGGGTTCTCGGGGCGACGCACATGCCTACTTTTGCCAGCCAGAATGCTGTTTTCACTTCAACCACGCAGGTTGCAAAAACCAAAGTCTGACTGACAAATCACAGTCGCGTGCAGCATTGCTAAGCCCCATTCCGAGGGCGGTGACTTGTTAACGCGCATCCAGAATGACGCAAACCCGCGATGGCGAAACATCGCGATTACTCTTGCTCGTGCTCTTCTTCTTGCTCGTGGTGATCATCCATCGCTTCATCAGTATCTTCAGCTTCATGAGTATCTTCAGCTTCATGAGTATCTTCAGCTTCATCAGTATCTTCAGCTTCATCAGTATCTTCAGCTTCATCAGTATCTTCAGCTTCATCCCTGGCGTCTTCTTTTTCGACTTCTATCCCGTTGTTATCGTGGCGACTACGGTCGTTCATCGAATGCTGACGTTGCTGGATCAAGTGGGTAAGATCAGCCATCTGCTCGCTGAGCTTGTGCATGTCGCGACGCAGTTGTTCAATCTGCTCATGCAGTTCACGCAATGGTTGTGTGGCTTGACCGCTGGGGGCGATTCCGTCCCGCCGCTGATCTGTCTCATGTCGTAATTGTTGATTCTGGCGTTGTTGATTCTGGTGTTGCTGGCGGTCCCGCATTGCTAGTTCTGTCCGCTCGCGCTCTTCCCGTTGCATGCGTGCTTGTTTCTCTCCAAGTTCGCGCTCAAGTTGTCCGGCGCGTTCACGCAGGCCATGTGCAACATCCGGCAACCCAGCTTGGAGGATACGTTCAGCGGATTCAATGAGCGCCGCAATTCGTCTGCGATCTTCTGCGAATGGTCCTTCAGGATTGTGAACTTCAGGGTGATGCATTAGTGAGCCTTGCCCTTGGTGCTGCAGCTCAGGACTTTCCATTCGCATTCCGGGCGGTCGAGAATTTCCCGGTCCAAAATGTGGGTTTCCAAAATTTGGCGGTCCATTTGGCCGGCCAGAATTTTGGTTTGGCCCATTTGGCGGTCCTCCGGTTGGTGGCTGTCCGTCAAATGAGATACCAAAACGTGGTTGTCCCGGATGTTGAGGTCCTTCCGAACCTTGCTGTGCGTCAGCGGCAATTGCGAACACGGCGACTTCCACTTTGCTCTGAACTCCCGGGAAATAATTCTCCAAGGTGTGCTGCAAACTTGCGGCAAAGTCCTTTGCTTGTGAATCAAGCTGTTTGGGTGACGAAGTCTCAACACCTTCCGTGCGCA